>NZ_JAYGHH010000013.1:0-32261 GCF_034931045.1 Nodularia sp. UHCC 0506 | reverse complement strand
AGTAATTATTTACTCAATCCACCTTGATAACCAGTGACAATCCTGCTACCATCCTTAAGGATATGGACTTCTATCTGGTCACTAGCCCAAGTCATCTGATCTGCTAAATCTGGGTTAAAAACATTAACGCCTTGATTGCTAGAAGAAACCAAAGACGTGGGAGAATTAATTGCTAGAGACTCCACAAAGGGACCATCAATTAAGATATCTAATTCTGCTAATAGTGCAGCCGAATCTGGTGGTGCTGATGCAGACTGTAACTGCTTAAGGGTAAACCCAGAAAAAGACATTATATTTAATCCCGCAGCTTTCAGCTTACGAGCCAAAGAAGCCAATGCTTTAGCTTGCCAAAAAGGTTCTCCACCAGAAAAAGTTACACCTGTATTATGAGGTTTACTGAGGATATTCTCAGCCAGAGTATCAACAGAAATTAATTGGTTAATCCCAAAAGACCAAGACTCAGGATTAAAGCAGCCAGAACATTCACGGGGACAACCTTGAACCCAGACAACAGCACGAGTTCCAGGGCCATTAACCTCTGACTCATCCACATAACCCATGATATTCAGATAGCCAGGAGGGATTTCGGTGAGTGCTGCTGATGGTTCCGTTAATTTAGTTTCCATCTGTTTCCTCTACTTCCATAGTAAAACAATCCAGATATTTCGCTCAATATCCGGTAAATCAATTTTTACTGTTAATTGCTAAACTCGCTGCCATCAATTTAACTCTTCTTCTTCTTTCTCTCTGCACCTCTGCGCCTTTGCGTGAAAAAACTTTTAATTAACTCTTAACGGCAGCAAAACTTGAGAAAGAAAATCATCTCCACAATTTACAGTAATTGTGATTACCTGAGCATTCATCAACTCCCCACTACTTCTTACTGTACCACTTCCAGAATTCATCGCATAAGCAGGAAAACAAGCAGCACTCAAACTTAAACGCAGGGCATTACCTTGAGCAATTCGCGCACAAATAGGTTGCAGTTGAATTTTGGTCGGCGCGTCTTCTGAACCTGGGGGACAATGGACATAACCTTGAGTTAAGTTATACACACAGCCATCAGGATGCACTTCTGACAGCACTGCACACAAATCATAACTAGGTTGATCGGCACTACAGAAGATTTCCACCGCGACATTCCCTAGTAAATGGCAATTTTCGGTTAAGGGTGCGCTAGTGTAAGTTAAAATATCAGCACGACAATCCAGCGATGATCGCTCAAAAATACCCGCCGGCAGTGCTGCATGACCACCCAAAGCGGGAACCGGTCGCCAAGGGTCATGCACTAAGACATCAAAGGAATTGGGAATTTGGGCTTGGGGATTTGGGCTGAGGGTTCCGGAATCTTCTCTGATATTAGCCAGTCCGGTGGTTGACAAAAAATAAGATTTCTGGTTTGATTTAGGGATAGTTGGATAACTATGCCAAATATTGCTTCCCATCTCAAATAAGCAAACAGGATCTTCTTCAATTAATCCTGTATCAATACCTTTAAGAAACTGGTCAAACCAGCGAACTTGCATCTTGTCCACAGGACTGACAGCATTAACACCAAAATCAACTTCACCGACTTGGCGACCCCAAGGCAAATGCGCCCAAGGACCGATGATTAAATGTTGGGGTTGAGTGCTGTGGGCGACGATATGTTGATATAAATGCCAAGTTCCTCGCAGGTAAGTATCAAACCATCCGCCGATATGGAACATGGGCAAATCAACATTTTGTAAGTGGTTTTTAGGCGAAAGTTTTTCCCAGTATGTATCGGGATGAGAATATGCCAGCCACTGATGATAAAATGACTCTGGGGCGAGTTGCTGGAGAATTTCGGGATTAGTTACAGGTAAATTACGAGATGCTGCAAATAATGCTTCATAAGCTGTTTTATCTTTTCGTAAATGGGCGGTTTCTGTAGCTAATTGAATTGCCCAAGCGAGGTTAGTTTGTAAACAAAATGCACCTCCTTCATAAGCCCAATCTGTATATAAATCATAGCCAATCATGGCTGGGCAAATTGTTTTTAATGCTGGTGGTTTTGCAGCTGCGGCATATAGTTGAGTCATTCCTTGATAGGAAAAGCCATACATTCCGACTTTGCCGTTACTACCGGGGAGTTTAGCAGCCCAATTTACGGTGTCTTCTCCATCAGGGATTTCGTGGGTAAATAGCTGAAATTCACCTTCAGAAGTGCCTCTTCCTCTTACGTCTTGAATAACTACAATGTAGCCATGTGCAGCATACCAAATAGGATGGGCATAGACAACGGTAGATGCGATCGCTCTTCCATAGGGTTGGCGCATTAATAAAACGGGAAATTCTCCCTCTGCATCGGGGCGATAGATATCTGCATCTAGGCGGATACCGTCACGGGTGTGCATGGAGGCGGTTTGTTTGGGTAGGATTTTGTGCATGATTATGATAGGCGATCGCTATAATATGATTAGGATTTAGGCACAAGCAACGGAGAAACGAACCACAGAGACACAGAGGACACAGAGTTATGAGACTTTGAGAGATTTTTTGCGTTAGGTGATTGAGTCTTTTTTTATTTGGAAGTCTCTAATATGATTAGGATTTAGGCAAAATTTGTTAAAAAGCACAGAAACCCGCCCAATTTACCGGTTCGTTGAGGGGTTTGTCATCTGGTTTATACCATTTAAGATACTGCTGAATAGTTTGCTGATGTTGTTCGTTGATTTTCGAGTGATTTTTCATCCAGTGGATAAACTGAGATTTCGTCGCATTGCGTAACCATAACTGCGCTTCACGAAGTGCTTGGGCAACGGGTAGAGAGTGCAAATTGTCGTAAAATCGAATCATTAATACAGCAGTAGCAAAGTCATTCACAGACCACAAACTACTGACTACGCTAGAACTGCCGGCTTGAAGAAAAGCAGTTGGTAAACCAATATACTCATCATTGTTGCTTGCGTAATTAGCAAGTATTGTTTCACAGGCGGAAATAGTTACAAGGCGGCATTCTGGTAAATTGAGTGGGAAGATGTCACCTAAAGTCAAACATTTTTCTAAGTTAATATTTTTACTATCAAAATAGCAGCGACCAGAAAAATGCACGACTTGCACATCTGGGTAACTGGCAATGGCTTCTAATAAAGCTGGTTTGGTGACTTGTGCTTTTTCTAAAATAATAGTGGAATTGAAGTAACCCTGAATTGCTTCAACTTCCAGATTCGGATAACGCCGATTTTCGTGGGGATATTGGATAGCTAATAAGCTTTTTTGAGGCTGATATTCTCGGTTTTTGGCAAACTTTAATAGTTGACAACTGGGTGCATATCTCACACCTCCAGAAAATTTATCTAACAGATAATTCTCTCTATTTTCTGTCAGAGGTAAAGCATGAAGCGGTAATAAATGTAGGTAACGATGGGGGATAAAAATTAAACTTTTACAAGTATTTGGGATTAAATTGAGAACATCATTAATATGTAAAATATCTGCTAATTTTTGCAGTTGTGCAGTTAGCTGATTTATCCACAAAGATTGATTTGTAGAATAATTTTCTAGATATCTGTGATACCAATTATCTAAGGCTTGTAAATCTTCAGCAGTAGATTTCCAGATGCGGGGCGTTTGGTTTTGTTTAGTAATGATAAAAGCCCGAAAGCAATCATCAAAGATGAACCACTGCACAATTGCAGTATGGTTATCTAATAATCCTTGAATTTCAATAAAGCTGATCAAAGGGTGCGGCTTTGGTAAACTTTGATTTGTCAGCAGTGACGCTAATTTCTGGGTTTTGCTACGTTCGATGTATTCAACTGCTTGGTTATAGTATTTTAATTCCAGACAAACTTCCACCATGCAACGATAGAGTTCATGCCATTCTTTTGCCAGTTTTTGTTTAATTTGACCGCTAGAAATAATGTCACTAGGCAAAGATTCTAGAACGTCAATGGCAGATTGTAAAATGTTATAAGCATCTGCAAAACGTTCAGCGACTTTGTAAGCCAAACCCAAACTGAAAGCAGTTCCGGCATAGTCTTGAGGAAAAGCTTCAGGGGTGTATTCTTGTAGTGCTTGTTGGTAGTAAAAGATGGCAGTTTCTAAGTTTGCTGCTTTGTTTCCTTGGATGCGCTGACTGTAAGCATTGCCCAGGTTATTTTGAGTTCTCGCCCATTCATTGGGAAAGCGATCGCGTGCGTATTCTTGCAGTGCTTGTTGGTAGCAAAAAATAGCCAGTTCTAAATTTTCAGACTTCGTTCCTTGAATGCGGTGACTGTAAGCAGCACCCAGATTGTTTTGGGTTGTTGCCCATTCATAGGGAAAGCGATCCTGGGTAAAAACAGTGAGTACAATTTCATAACCTGCGATCGCAATTTCTAAATTATTTGCCCGGTTTCCCCTGGGAAATTCCTGCATATAGTTACTGAAATTGCCGATCACCACTACAGTATTTTTGCGCGTTTTTTCTATTTCCAATGCTGCTAGAGTTACATCTGCCCAACTACGTAAAACTTGAGCAAAGTTTATATCTAGCTTCTCTTGGTTTGCCTCCAGCAGTGGGTCTATTACCCTGGCATCGCCCTTACTATCTGCTGTTGCTTGGAGTACCTGTAATAAAAAGTCTAGCTGGGATTCAGACATAAAGGCTTTCTTTGCGATCAGAAATTATATTGTATCTTATTTGACCTAAAGCAATTTTCCCTGCTTCTAGCTTTATAGTTCGTAGTCAGGGCTTTAGCCCTTTTTTCTTCTATTTATAACTTATAAAATAAAACACCAATATTAACTGAGGTGTTGCCATAGCTGGGTGCGCTTGATTTGGCGTTGTACAATAAACGAGTATTTTCTGTAACCGACTCTATGGATTTAAAATAATCGTCAAATCTAAAATAAAACCAGGTAGAACTTCTTCACCAGAAAGTTGAGGAGGTTGATCAAAAGAGAAATTCAAAACTTCTACATCTTGTCCTGGGCGATAAATTTCTACCGCAGGTGTTTGCGGATCAATTAACCAACCTAACCGCGCACCATTTTCTTGATACTCCAGCATTTTAGGGCGTAATTTAGTTAAACTATCGCTTTCTGAACGCAGTTCAATGATAAAATCAGGACAAAGCGGCGGAAAACGTCTTTTTTCATCTTTGGTTAAAGCTTCCCAACGTTCTAACTTCACCCAAGCAGCATCAGGACAGCGATATGCACCATTAGGTAATTTAAACTCAGTCGAAGAGTCAAAGACTTTGCCTAACTTGGTTTGACGATTCCATAAACCGAGTTCTGTATTAATATCTGAGTTTCTAATTCCACTTTCTCCACCTGTTGGTGGCATAATAATTAATTCTCCAGTCTGGGTAAGTTCTAATTGCCAAGGTTCGTTAGCAATACAGAGTTGATAAAACTGCTCATCGGTTAAACCTACGCTTGGAGGTATGTTTAAGGTGAGGGTTTCCATGACGATTTTCACGAAAGGGTTAATTCTATTATGGTGGGTAAAATTCTGGTTGCGTTAAATAATTTTGAGTGAATGTGATGATCAGTAGCTCAAACTTAAAAAAACGTAATGTCCAGATCCCCAAATTCTTTAAGAAGCCGGGGATCTATGCGAATGAAATGGAAAGGACTAAAGTCCTTACTACGAACTTTTTTAACAAGGCATTAACGTATTTTGTCTTCCTAATACTTCCATATCCTCTGCATCTAACTCCACAGGAATACCACTGCGAATTAATTCGGAAAAATCTTCATTGGGAACCATGACAGTTAAAGTATATAAGCGCGTATTTCCTGTATTCTTAATTAAATGAGTCCCAGTTGGAGGTACTAATAAACTATCCCCGGCTTGAATTTTGACACTTTTACCATCACACATAGCTACCCCTTCTCCTTTGAGGACAAAAAACATTTCTACCGCCCATTGATGACGATTTGGTGGTGTTTGTCCACCCACATCAAAAATTTCGATGCAGGAAGTTAAAGAAGTATTAGCATTGATGGAATCAAAAATAATCGCCAGTCGATTTGAGTCTTGTGGACTGATACGATATGTTTGATAGTCCTTGGGAGACTTGATAATAGGAATTACACATTTAGTAGCGTGCATAGATTCATCCCCTTACAATTGATAACGGTAAATACTCTCTACTCAGCACTCATCACATTTATTTCCTTCTTCTTCCCTTCTTCCTTTGTGTACTTTGCGGTTAGTTCCTCATACACACCACCCAATTAAGCAGGAAGCACCTTTAAAATCGCTTCTGAATCAGTCACAAAACCAAAGCATTGATTAACGTTGTATAACGTCGCCAACCAACAATACTCAGGAGAAGTAGTAGCTGTACAGTCCTTAACTAAAATGCAGTCGTATCCTAAGAAGTTGGCATCACATAGGGTAGTCATCACACATTGATCAGCATTGACACCTCCAAATAATAGTGTCGTTTTTCCCAAGTTCCGTAGAATACTATCTAAAGGCGTATCCCAGAAACCACTCATCCGATACTTATTTACACAGATGTCTTCTGGTAGCTGTGGGAGTTCATCTACCACCGCCGCCGCCCAACTACCCGCCATCAGGACTTTAGCGCCATTGCTGGGGAGAGGATCGCCCAATCCTACGCCGTCTCCTGTGGGGTTGTAGACATGAAGTAAACCAGCACTAATATTTAATAAGTCGGGACGATTTCCCCAGTTCAGCCAAATTATCGGCACACCCGCATCACGTAGTTTTGGCAGTAAACTATTTAGAGGTGCTATGGGTTGACGGGCTGGTGTGACATCTACGCCAATATGCGCTAACCATCCATCAGGGTGACAGAAATCGTTTTGCATATCAATGATGATCATGGCAGTTTTTGCCAAGTCTAGGCGCAGAGTTTTAGTTTCCGTTGGTAGAATAACGGTTTGTGGGGTCTTTTGTTGACGAGTAATATCTGCGATCGCCTGATTCACACTCCACGCATTTGGTGCAATTCCTAATGTCCGTAATGGCAGATTCATAAATTACAACATCCAACACAGTTCTTAAATTTGTAACTTGAATTGCTACTGTTTGTTTAATTACTTAATTAAGGTTAAATAAAGTGACTTTTACGATTCAAAACGTTCTGATTGCCACCAACGAAGATTATGCAACTTTAGATGTGCAGGTTGTAGATGGTAAAATAGCCGCCATAGCATCCAATTTAGATGTCATTGGTACTGCTGTTGATGGTAGCAATAAACTATTACTCCCTGGTTTTATTAACGCCCACACCCACTCCTCTGAAATGTGGCAACGGGGAATTATGTCAATTTTCCCTTTAGAATTATGGTTAGCCGAATTATATGACTTTGCGCCCTTAGATTTAGAAAAAGTTTATCTGAGTGCTTTGGGAACAGCCGTAGAAACTTTACTTTCCGGTGGAAGCAGTGTAGTAGACCATTTGGTGTTAACTCCTGGACAAGAATTAGAAACCATCGCCACTGCTGTGCGTGCTTATCGAGAAGTGGGAATTCGGGCTTTTATTGCGCCCCTAATTCAAGATGAATCCCTCACAGCCGGTATACCTTCAGGTGGGTTAGTGCAGAATAATGAACCTTATTTTCGTTCAACTGCGGCGACATTAGAAATTATAGAATCAGCCGTAAAACAATTTCATCACCCAGAAGCAGGTATAAGTATTTTAGTTGCACCAACGGGGATACAATTGTGTAGTGATGCTTTATTTACTGGCTGTATTGAATTAAGCGATCGCTATGATCTTTGTCGTCACTCTCACCTACTAGAAACCAAAGCCCAAGAAAAACTCGCCCAAGAAAAATACGGTTGTACTGCTGTTGAACATCTGCAACGCATCGGATATTTAAGCGATCGCACATCCTTAGCCCATTGTGTCTGGTTAACTGATGCTGATATTAAAATTCTCGCCCAAACCCAATCAACAGTTGTCCATAATCCCTTGAGTAACCTGCGTTTAGGCAGTGGTATCGCCCCAATATTAAAATATCTCCAATCTGGCGTAAACGTGACTTTTGGCTGTGACGGCGCTTCTAGTAACGACTCCCAAGACCTGTTAGAAGCCATCAAAATCGGTTCTATTTTACACAATACTACAGATTCAGACTATCAAAACTGGATCACACCCAGAAAATCTGTAGAAATGGCATCATTAGGAGGTGCAAAAGGACTAAATATAGCTGACAAAATTGGTTCACTCACTGTAGGTAAACAAGCCGATTTAGTAATGTATGATTTAACAAATTTATCATTACTTCCCCGGACAGATCCCATAGGTTTATTAGTATTAGGTCGCCCCACCAACGTTGTCCATAGTGCTTGGGTAAACGGGAAACAAATCGTCACCAAAAATCAAATTAACACCATTGACGTAGATAATTTACGACAAGAACTAATGAATCGTAGTCAATGGGAAACAAAGCGCAAATCTCAAACCGTCGCCCAAATAGAAACTCATTATCGCCAAGTCATGGACTTATAACCCTCACAAAAATCCCCTTTGCGAACCTTTGCGCTAACCTCCGCGAAGCTTTGCGTTAAAATCTTATCCTCATCTAACGCCTCACATAACCTAACCGCCAATTATCTAGTTCCTTCAATTGATTTAACTTACCTTGAGCAATTAACTGCAAAGCAATCCGAGTATTTAAATATCCCCTGTTTATAGTGTAATACTTTGGCTCATCAACTCCAGATAAAACCTTGCCAATATCCTGAATTCGTCCGCAACGAGTGGGAGTTCCAGGTATTGTGACTGTGAATAAACCATCAGTGCTGTGTCCACTAGGAATTAGAAATATAGCATAGACATTGTGTGGACCGAGCCAAGGTTGAACTACTAACTTCTGAGGATGAGTGTATTGTTCATTTTGTAATTGACTAAATCCCCATTCCTCACAAGTAATTAAAGGACGCTTCTCGGCGATGTAAGCAGAAATTTGAGAAAATCCCAGAACGCTGAATAGGGTAAGTAAGAATACTAGAAAAACTACAATTTTTCTCACTTTTCAAATACGAAGCTACTGCTTGGAATTTATATTTTAGCGAGTAAATCTCAGAATGCGATCGCACTTAATTGATGATTCAGCATTCAGTCTGAAAAATTAGATTAAATCTGCTTCTTCAAATACCTGTTTAGTTGTTAACTTTAAACCAGGAAGTAGGGTATTTACAATCAGCATATTATCTGTATACACTTGACTCGAACCATCAGGTAAGAAAACTCTAATACTAATAGCTTCCGGGTCTACAACCCAAACGATGGATACACCCGCAGCTAAATAATCCTTCACCTTCTCCTCAAATCCCTTTATAGTTTGATCTGGGGAGATAATTTCAATTACCAATTCGGGAATCGCTGGACAAGCTTCATTCCGCTTCCAACTGGCGGGTAAACGTTCGTAGGAAATATAAGTTAAATCAGGAACAGGAACCCAATCTTGACCTTGACGCTTTAAAATAACAGCCCATTCTGTACCTACTCTGCCTTTGCCTTTACACCATAAACGAATCAGAACAAGTAAAGCAGCTTGTAAAGTTGAATGAAAAAATTTTGGAGACACTTTCGGGACGGACTGACCATCAATAAACTCATAGTTTACATCGCCTTCTGGTAGGTTCAGAAATTCTTCTAGAGTCAGCTTTGTTCGAGTGTTAACCATACTTTTATCCTACACAGAGAAAAAGCGGGGAATGACAATCATTAAAATTTATACGGTATCACGGAGGCGTTTGCTTGACTGTTGCTAAATTAACAAAGAATATGAGAATTAAGCCAAGCTAGCTACAATCGCTCATGATATCTAATTCTACTCGTTTCCCAGACGTTCAAAATCATTGGGCCAGCCTATTCATTGAAGAATTAGCGGCGCGGCGCATTCTAAATGGTTATCCTAACGGGACTTTTCGACCAGATAACTCAGTCACTCGTGCTGAATTTGCCGCTATACTGGGGGCTGTGTTTACAGTATCCGCCAAGCGTCAGTATGTCCCCTTTGCTGACGTTCCGGCTAATCACTGGGCGATAAATGCCATTAAAAAAGCTTATGAAACAGGGTTTCTGATTGGTTATCCTGACAGGCGTTTTCGTCCCAATAACAGAATTTTCCGCAGCGATGTTTTAGTGGCTATGGTCAATGGTTTGGAAATGGCTGCTACTGTAAAACCAGACTTGCTGAGTACATTACCAGAAATTTATCAAGATGCTGAGAAAATTCCTGGGTATGCTAGAAGTCAAGTGGCGATCGCTACTAGAACAGAATTAGTAGCTAGTTACCCCAATGTGAAGTTACTCAACCCTGCCATAGCCGCAACTCGTGCCGAAGTAGCAGTTATGATATACCAAACTTTAGTACACTTAGGCAAAGCTAATAAAATACCCTCAGATTATATCATACTTCCCCCAAAACTTATACCCACTTCTCAAACAATTAGCTTGAATCATCGGCGAGAATTTCGGGGGGCGTGGGTGACAACAGTATGGAATAGTGATTGGCCTTCCAAAGCCGGACTTTCCACAGCCCAACAGCAAGCTGAATTTATCGAAATTGTCACCAGACTCCAATCGCTGAATTTCAACGCCCTGATTTTACAGGTACGTCCAGAAGGTGATGCCTTGTTTGCTTCCCAGTTAGAACCGTGGAGTGCTTGGTTAACAGGAACTCAAGGCAAAGCACCAGAACCATATTATGATCCTTTAGAGTTTGCGATCGCCGAATGTCACAAACGCAATATTGAACTTCATGCTTGGTTCAACCCCTACCGCGCCAAAACTAGCATCGCAGTTAGACCCAACGCCAGACCCCATATAGCTTTGACTAATCCAGAAGTCGTTTATCAATGGGGTAATCAACTATGGATGGACCCAGGAATCAAAATCGTCCAAGACAGGGCTTACAACGTCATTATGGATGTTGTGCGCCGCTATGATATTGATGCTGTTCACCTCGATGATTATTTTTATCCCTATCCTATCCAGGGTCAGACCTTCCCCGATAATCAAACCTATGCAGCATATAGATCCGCAGGAGGTGGACTGAGTTTAGCAGACTGGCGACGGCAAAATGTTGATCAAATGGTGTTGCGCCTATTTCAAGGAATTAAAGCCCTAAAGCCCCACGTTAAATTTGGTATTAGTCCCTTTGGCATTTACCGACCAGGACAACCACCAGGAATCAACGGCTTAGATGCTTATAATGTCCTGTATGCTGATGCGAAAAAATGGTTAGAACAAGGCTGGGTGGATTACATAGCCCCTCAACTTTATTGGCGCATCGACCAAACAGCACAGAGTTATCCCGTCCTGCTGAAATGGTGGACAGAAATTAATCCCAAACAGCGACATATATATGTAGGTAACAACATTAGTCAACTGGATGGCAAAGCTTGGAAAAATGACGAGATTAACAAACAAGTGATCATTAGTCGTAACCTAGCCGCTAACTTGTCACTGGGTAATATCTTCTTTAGCATGAGTTCCATTAATCAAAATCGTGAAGGAATCGCTGACAGTTTCCGAAATTCCCTTTATGCAACTCCCGCCATAGTACCCAGTATGTCATGGCAGAACACAGCTGCACCACCACCACCCCAAGAATTACAAGTTAACAATCGCCGTCTCAGTTGGCAACCAGGAGATGATCAACGGGTGCGTTCTTGGACACTATATCGACAAACTGGTAACACATGGATACTACAGCGCATCTTATCTGCTGGGACAACTTTTGCCACTGTCCAACAAGCCGGAACTTATGCAGTGTGTGCAGTAAACAGGTTAGGGAATGAAAGTCAGGGTTTAATGATTACAGTCAGTTAAATCAGTTATAGCAAAGTGCTGAGTTCTGAGTAGAAACCAAGTTAGCTCAAGGCTTTCAGCAATCAGCAATGTCTTAACCTCCTTGGCGATTGCTATATCAGTGAACAGTTATCAAGGCATAAGGTGGACATAAAACCAATCAAATCTCTTGACTGATAACTGATAACTGTTAAAACTTGGTGTCGCCTGAACAATCAAATAAATGTAACCCCAACCGCCGGGAAAGTTCCTCACACACTTTGACTCCCCGGACACTATTGCCACGCACATCTAACAATGGCGAAAATACTCCAATGCCCATTTTGTGCGGTGCAACTGCGATAATTCCACCACAAACACCACTTTTAGCCGGAATACCAACTGTATAAGCCCACTCACCCGAAAAATTGTACATTCCGCAGGTGTACATAACGCTGAGAATATCTTTGATATGACGACTATCTATCGCTTGTTCATTTGTCACCGGGTTAATACCTTTGTTAGCCAGAGTTGCCGCCATCATTGCTAAGTCTTGGCAATTGACGATCACAGCGCACTGCTGAAAATAAAGATCCAAAACTTCTTCAATATTTTGGTCAATCATGCCAAAATTGAGCATTAGGTGTGCTATGGCGCGGTTGCGATGTCCCGTACTGCGTTCCGAGGTAAAAACTGAGATATCCACCAGTGCATCCCGTCCGGTATATCTCCGAAACATATCCAACACCCGATTTAAGCGTTCGGTTGCACCAGATCCTTTGATTAAACTGGTAGTAGCGATCGCACCTGCATTTACCATTGGGTTATAAGGTCGCTTCGATTTTTCATCAAGAATAATGGCGTTAAATGCGTCTCCGGTTGGTTCAACCCCAACTCTAGTTAACACATAATCCCGTCCATGATCTTCTAAAGCGAGTCCGTAAGCAAGAACCTTGGAAATAGACTGGATGGTAAATTGCTGTTGATAATCCCCTACTTGGTAAATTTGGCCATCTACAGTCACAATACAAATGCTGAATAATTCTGGATTGACCTTCGCCAGTTCGGGAATATAGTTGGCTAATGTACCTTCTGTTTGGGACTGATATTTGGAATACAACTGGTTGAGAACCGCTAAAAATGGGGCTGAGACGATTTCTAAATCTTCTAAATTTGCTTGGTTTGCCATGAAGCTGATAGGTTACTCTTAAAAATCATATTTGAGTCAATATGGCAAGCGAAAATACCCGTACTTTTTGCTACATGGTTTTTCATCTACTCATATCTATGAAGCTTTTTTTATTGTCTCATCATTGATTTTAATTTATTGGGGAAAAACTTTTAGTTACCGAATAAGCTAATTTTTGCCAGTATATATATTTAGTAAAAAAGCTAACTGGAATACCGATAAAGTTCAAATTTTACATATATTTACGTAAATAAGTTATAATAAATTAACTTCCAGCTAGAGGGTAGTTGCTGGCTAATTTCAAATCAATAATTTCTGTAAGTCATAATACAGAACATTAATCCAGTAAATTTGATCAAGTAATTATAGAAAGTTTCACCTGAAGTATATTTAATTCTTATCTATACTATTTACTAAAATTATGTGTACTTTAAAGTACAATTAGAAATCAGGAGACTTACAGCTAATTAAAAATTGCCAAAATATTAAAATTTCGTATTAAAAATTTTCTTAATTGAAAAAAACGTTACATAGTCAAAATCCTCATTCGAGAACGGTTCTGCCTCGAAAACGAGAATTGAAATTGCAGGATCTGATGTAAATCTACGCTAAATCCCTGATCCCCAACCTCAAAGGTTCATGTTACTGTGTTGCAGTTAATAAACAAAAAGTGAAAGCGGAGCAAGTTCGAGTTGTTAGGAATATGTCATTGATTAAGTGGCACAAAATCCCACGAACTTAGAAACTCCTGTTCTATAGTCGCTTTAAAAATCGGACGCATGAATCAAAGATATTTGTGGACTATTGTCGCCCTGTTTCTGACTGCTTTAGGTACGCCCTTAGTCGGTCACACTCAAACTACAACGGCAAAAGAAGCTACTCCAGTTTCTCAAAAATCATCAGTTAGTGATGCCGTTAAAGTAGGAGAGTTTCAAACTACAGCAGGGAAACTTTCTTCGGATGTTGTGATTACAAACATTCATTCTCACAACATTGGGGATCGTAAGGCGGCAACCCTGTTTATCAGAAACATTCCAGTTCTCACCTTCTTGAGTTCGTACCCAGTTGCAAGTGTTGATCAGAAAGTTGGTGTAATTGGAGATAATGAGGGACAACAGTCGTATGCCCTGATTGCGGGAGACTCAGCCAAGTTAAGCAACGTAGGAAATTTTACGAATGCAAGAAATCAAAATAAATCGCTTCATGATGATCCAATTCATAGAGCTGGTTTAATAGCAGCTAGTATTAACCAGATAGTCCGAAACAGTGAGGACGCTGAAAAAATTACCGTTAGTTGGAAGGGCGAGGGCGAATCTACAGATGCTAATCAAGCCCATAACAAAAGTGCCTCTGTTCAAAAACAGCCCAAGGAGCGGTATATAATCAAACTTAATGACAAAGAATTGGTAGAAATCAACGCAAAAACCATCCTAGCAGGTACTACCAATAATCTTGCCGAAGATGCATTGCAGGCAACCAATCGCTTACGGAGACTAATTGGCAATGCGTCTCCCATCAGCGAAATTGCTGGTTTACCGGAACTTACCCAAATTTCCAACTTACAGCCAGTACAGCAAATAGCCAGCAATAGAAGACTCAGTTTCCGTGGCATAGCTTCCTTTTACGGCCGCGGTTTTGCTGGCAGACCAACTGCAACTGGCGAAAGATTTAATCCAGAAGCTATGACTGCCGCCCATCGTAGCTTACCTTTTGGTACGCGAGTCCGTGTCACTAACACTCGCAATGGTCGTTCTGTTGTGGTACGAATTAATGACCGTGGACCATTTATTCGGGGTCGAGTCATTGATGTTTCTACTGGTGCAGCTAGAGCTATAGGCATGATCAACAGTGGTATTGCACCAGTGAAGATTGAAGTTCTGGGGAGATAATTTTTCAGGCAAGGACAAAGGGGAGTGAAGAAGCAGGGGAGCGGGGAGCAGGGAGCAAGGGGGAGTTAGAAATTACTTTAAACTCCGGTTACTTAACAACCATTCTTCTTCTCCCCTGCCCCCTGCCCCCTGCCCCCTTGCCTCTTCTCCCCTGCACCCTGCCTCTTCTCCCCTGCCCCTCTGCCTACTCCTAGACCCCATTCCCTAATTCCCCTAGTTCAATACCCCTACCCCCTATTTCAGATATAAACTAACGAGGGAGAGGCTTAAAAAGAACTAGGGGAATTTTGTGCGCCTGCTGACAACAGTCGCAGCTTTACGCTGCTATTTAACTAAACGCTGTTCAGAAAATCATCTGCTGGTTCCAGAAAATTTGGGACTAGATGAGACAACTAGCTGGTATCAGACGGCTGTCGGATTGGTTCCCACTATGGGAGGATTACATCAAGGTCATTTGAGCTTGATCAGAAGAGCCAGGCAAGAAAATTTTACGGTGATTGTGAGTATTTTCGTCAATCCCCTGCAATTTAGTCCTAATGAGGATTATGAACGTTATCCCCGGACTTTAGAGTTAGACCAACAACTGTGTATACAAGCCGGAGTAGATGCAATTTTTGCACCCTCTCCGGAAGAAATGGGTGTTTCTCAGAAAAGTCTACAAGCATCTGAAGTTACACAAGTAACTCCTCCATCTGTTATGATGTTAGGTTTGTGCGGCCGTTATCGGCTAGGTCACTTTCAGGGGGTAGCAACGATTGTTACCAAACTGTTGAACTTGGTACAACCTGACCGAGCCTACTTTGGACAAAAAGATGGTCAACAACTGGCTATTATTAAACGGCTGGTGGCTGATTTGAATTTGCCAGTAGAGATTGTTCCTTGTCCTACGGTGCGGGAAGCTTCGGGTCTGGCTTTAAGTTCTCGTAACCAATATCTAACTGCACAAGAAAAAGAGCAAGCGGCAGTTTTATATCGAGCTTTACGCCAAGGATCAGCTGCATTCCAAGCTGGTGTTCGTAACAGCAGTGATCTGATAGCAGTGGTACAGCAAGAATTGGCAAAGGTTAGTAATCTAATCGTGGAATATATTGAATTGGTGGAACCGACTACGTTAATGTCTTTAGGAATAGTTGAGGAGGAAGGAATGCTGGCGATCGCAGCTCGTCTTGGTTCGACACGTTTGATTGATAATACCATCTTGAGCGATCGTCAACCCATCATCGCTATTGATGGCCCAGCAGGGGCTGGCAAATCCACAGTGGCGCGTCAAGTGGCAACTAAGCTCGGTCTAGTGTATCTCGATACAGGGGCTATGTATCGGGCTGTGACTTGGCTAGTGCTACAACAGGGTATTGCCATTGATAATCAATGTGCGATCGCCCAATTGGTCAGTCAGTGTAACATTGAACTTACTCCCAGCCATGATCCGCAATCTCCTGTTAGGGTTTGGATTAATGGTACTGATGTGACTCAAGCAATTCGCACAATTGAGGTGACATCTCAAGTATCGGCAATAGCAGCACAAAGTGCTGTACGTCAAGCACTCGTTCAACAACAGCAAAACTGGGGTAAAAAAGGTGGTTTAGTCGCAGAAGGTCGAGATATTGGAACTCATGTCTTCCCTGATGCTGAAGTAAAAATTTTTCTAACCGCTTCAGTCAGTGAACGCGCCCATCGCCGTCAACAAGACTTTAAAGAACAGGGTCAACCCGAAGTGAACTTAGAGCAGTTGAAGCAAGATATTGCCGAACGTGACTGGAAAGACAGCACTCGTAAAGTTTCCCCTTTACAAAAGGCCGCAGATGCAATTGAAATCCAGTCAGATGGTCTTAATATATCTGAAGTCACAGCGCAAATCGTTGATTACTACCAACAACGTTTATCTCAGATGTAGTTACTGTAATTTAATATTACTTTTTCGTTAAATATAATGGTGAGCAGTTCCAACTCACCGTTATAGGAATTTGCCTAAAATACAACAGTATTTTGTCGAAATCTTCCCTTTGGTAGTAGAATGACGATGTTAAGTTTTCTATCCTTTAATACCTGGGTATAAGACTGTTACGCATAAAATCGTCGTTTCCTAAGCTGAGACAACAGCTTTAATCTGGAAAACACTAAAGAGAGGATTTCACAAAATGGCATTTACACAGCCCCCCTTACCCTACGACTTTAATGCTCTAGAAGCGTATGGCATGAAAGGCGAAACCTTCGAGTATCACTATGGCAAACATCATGCAGCCTACGTGACTAACTTGAACAAGCTCACTGACGGTACAGAATTAGCTAACAAATCTTTAGAAGAAGTCATCCAAATCTCCTTTAAAGACTCCTCGAAAGCGGGAATCTTTAATAATGCAGCTCAAGTTTGGAATCACACCTTTTTCTGGAATTGCTTAAAACCCGCAGGTGGTGGCGCACCCACTGGCGACTTAGCAGCCAAGATCAATCAGGATTTTGGCAGCTTTGATAAATTCAAAGAAGAATTTTCTAATGCGGCTGCGACTCAATTCGGTAGTGGTTGGGCTTGGTTAATTGATGATGGTGGAACTCTGAAGGTAATGAAGACACCAAATGCAGAGAACCCCTTAGCTCATGGCAAAAAAGCACTCCTAACCTTAGATGTATGGGAACACGCCTACTACATCGATCATAGAAATGCTCGTCCTGCTTTCATCAAAAACTTTTTAGAGCAGTTGGTAAATTGGGACTTTGCTGCTGAAAATTATGCTAAAGCCTAATAATTTTTCGGTCTGTTGACCTCTCCCCTAAATTTTTGTAAAGCAGTAAAAATCTGTTAATTTATGACTACTGCAAGCAGTCACGACTAGTTTCGTGGCTGTTTTTGATCAATCAAGCAGATTCCAGAACACCAAGCTAAGTAAGTTGGCGAGCATAAAGTTAACTATGTGAAGTAATTTAAAAATATAGTAATTTAGCTCGTAGTAAGGGCTTTAGCCCTTAATTCAGAACTTTAGTCCTGACTACAAACCTGATAATTATTGACGATAACTTACTGAGTATTTCATAAGACACTTAGGCGAATGGTGACGTGGTTTGGCAGAGGAAGTATTTTAGTCATTGGCTCCTTGACTATGGACTATGAACTATGGACTAATGACTAATGACTAATGACTAATGACTAATGACTATGGATTATCGGGATGCTGGGGTCGATGTTGAGGCAGGTAGAGCTTTTGTAGACCAAATTCGCAATTTAGTTCACAGTACTTTTAGACCAGAAGTAATTGGTGGACTAGGTGGTTTTGGTGGTTGCTTTCAACTACCAGGTGGTTTTAAAGAACCAGTGTTGGTTTCCGGGACGGATGGTGTAGGGACAAAGCTGAAAATTGCCCAAATTCTTAACCGACATGACACCGTTGGTATTGATTTAGTAGCAATGTGTGTGAATGATGTGTTGACATCAGGTGCAGAACCCCTGTTTTTTTTAGATTATGTCGCTACCAGTAAATTAGAACCAGAACAGCTAACTCAAGTGGTAGCAGGTATAGCCTCTGGGTGTAGGTTGGCGGGTTGCGCGTTGTTGGGTGGAGAAACCGCAGAAATGCCTGGTTTTTATCAAGTGGGTGAGTATGATTTGGCTGGGTTCTGTGTGGGAATTGTGGAAAAAAGCCAGATGTTGGATAGTTCTCAGGTGCAAATTGGAGATATAGCGATCGCACTTCCTAGTACTGGTGTACACAGCAATGGCTTGAGTTTAGTGCGGAAAATTGTTGACTCCCAATCATTGGCTTGGAATGAACGCCCCCAATTATTGGGTGGTGACAGCATAGCCGAAGCTTTCCTCAAACCGACACAAATTTACGTCAAACCTGTTCTCGCAGCTCGTCAAGCTGAGTTAGAGATTCATGGTATGGCTCATATTACAGGTGGTGGCTTACCAGAGAATTTACCCAGATGTTTAGGCGAAAATCAAAGTATTCAAATTAATCCCCATAGTTGGACTATTCCACCGATATTCCAGTGGCTATCTGAGGTCGGCGCAGTCAGTGCCAAGGCTATGTACAATACTTTCAATATGGGCATTGGTTTTGTGCTGTTAGTACCACCCCATCAAGTAGAACAGACAATTACCTTTTTTCAATCACAGAATATTTCCGCTTTGGCAATTGGTGAAGTGATCAATGGTTCGGGTACATTAGCAGGCTTGCCATCATAGCAAAATATTCATGGGCTTAACAGTCAATGAGCAATGTTGCTCTTGTGCAATCTGCCTGTATTTGATACATGATTTTTCTTTTAGAGACGCGATGAATCGCGTCTAATTAATTCCGTAGTTAAATATAATCGGAACAATTTTTTACTAGCTTTATATAAGCGATTGGAAATACTCATGACCATCAGCATTGAGATTTGCTAAGGTAGTCTTAACATATTGAAAAAATAGGCTAATAAGGCTGCGAAAATAACTACTGATATTTTGAAGTGCTGGAGTTATTTTCTTCTCTAGGTGTGTTGGTGTATAGAAAATAAGTATTTTCACTTATAAAAGAACATGGTTGTAAATTTTGCTCCGACATCTACTTCCGCAGATATTTTAAGGCAAGTCTTCCAGAGTGTTAATGCCCAAAGTTGTCCCAATTTATTCAATTTTCATCTGCATACTGTCCACTCAGATGGCAAGTTGCAACCAAGTACATTGATGGAACAGGCGATCGCTATCGGGTTACAAGGATTAGCAATTACAGACCACCATAGCGTCGGCGGGTATCAAGCAGCACAGGCTTGGTTAGAAAACTGGAAATGGAGAAATGGTAGTGATCACACTCCTTTCTTATGGAGTGGAGTAGAAATTAATGCCAATCTGTTGGATGTGGAAGTTCATATTTTGGCTTATGCCTTTGAGACAGAACATCCCAGTATAAAACCATATTTGCAAAGAAAACCGACTACAGGTAAAGAATATCAAGCACGTAACATCATTGCTGCCATCCAAAAAGCCGGAGGATTAGCAGTTTTAGCTCATCCAGCCCGTTACAAGCGATCGCATTTTGACTTAATTCCGGCGGTGGCGGAACTGGGGATTGACGGTGTAGAAACTTTCTACGCTTACAAAAACCCCAAACCTTGGACACCAAGTGTTTTAGAAACACAACAGGTACAAAAGTTAGCCGATGAATTTCAGCTTTTTAATACCTGTGGTACTGATACCCACGGTTTGAGTCTGCTACAACGTTTGTAAAAATAAATGTTTATTAACAGTTTGGGTTTTCGTAGCCAAGGAGCTACGAAGGATTAAAATGGGATATGGTCTAAACAAGCACTGCCCACCAGCAACGCTATACTCATTCACCATCCTGATAAACTTGTTTAGCAAAACATTTTTAATAATCTAAAACAATGGAAGCATCTGCTAATTTCGACTTTGAGGACGATAAATTTAACGCCCCTCCTTCCCAAATCATCCCCTGGTGTCAGATGATTAATCCCCGCTATGGCACAGAGGGGATGCAGCCCCACGGTTTAGCCATTAAATTGGATAATGCCAGTGCAGTAGGTTTTAAGCCAGATGAAAATTGGCAACAGGTAGAGCATGAATTTAGCTCTGGAGTGGAAACAGTTTTTATTAGTAATACTCCCAAATTAGTCATAGTTCGCCGGGGTCCTTTATCTGTGAAGGATCGAGAAACTGGTAACAAACTTGGTACTCTTAAAGAAAATTATGATGCCTTTTTAGCAGACAAACTTAAATTTAAAACCTTTACTCGTTACCTAATTTACCTAGTAGGAGAAAAGAAAAAATTTCTCCACGAATCTCCATTACAATTAACTCTTAACGGTGCAGCCGGAGCAAGTTTCAGCAAAACCTACTGCGAATTTCAACAAGGAAGAGTGAGCGGTGGGTTCGTAGCTGAATTAGAAAGAGCTTATGCTGTATATCGCCAGCAACCTGTATCACCAAAAGGCTCATTATTTCACGCACATGGAATTTTCTGCCCGATTATTGAGTGCGAAGAACGAGGTATTGAACCAAATACTGTGATGGTAGCTTCAACAGTGGATTACAAGCATCCCACTGTGGGGACATTAACTGAATATCTAATTGCTTCAGATTCTGTTGAGTCGGCAATGATCTGCAAGACTTTTGAAGAACATAAAGAATTTGGCAAGGAATCTATCAAAGTCGAAGCGCCTAAATTGGCAGCAGTTGGCGTTTCTAACTCTTATATTTACGCTGATGACGATGATTATCCACCTTACTAAAGTAGGGAGTGGGGAGTAGGGAGTGAGAAATTACGTTAAACTTGCGGTTACGTAACAACCATTCCTCTTCTCCCCTGCCCCCTGCCCCCTGCCCCCTGTCCTCCGGCTCTGATTACTCCTATTTTTTAAGTAGCAAATAATACAGTAAACCGTTGCCACCTGTAACGCCAGCGCGATCGCCTGCTACTTTGCCAGAACCCATAAAATAATCGACCCTGCCCGGCCCTCTAATGGCGCTACCTGTATCCTGATCCAGTACAAAGCGGCTGACAGTCCGATATTGCATCTGGCCATTGCTATCGGGAAATGGCAATGAAGTATGAACCAGTGCTAGTGCGCCCGGAGGCATGAGAGATTTATCTGTAGCAATGGAACGCTCGGCTGTAACTGGGACATTAATACTACCAGTAGCTGGTCTACCGGCGTTTTCTTGGAAAAAGATAAATCTTTCCCATCGGGGCAGATAATTACTCATTTCCTGGGGATAACTCTGGAAGAAGTTCATAATCCCCGGCATATTTAACTGATTTGCTGCTAACTTGCCATCCTTAGACAGCTGACCACCAATACTAGTCCAGGGGTAATCTGTGCCACCCGCAAAGCCCACAGAGGTTGTTGTGCCATCAGTTAACTGAATTTGGGCAGAACCTTGGATATGTACCATGTATGCCTCAAAGCGATCGCGGAACCATAGCATTTCTAAACCACTTAACTGGCTTCTTTCCCCTAGTAAACCGTCTTGACCCTCCAAATCAACCCGTTTGGGGTGAGGCTTCGCCCATTGATCAAAATCGAGTGGTCGGCGATACAAAGGATATTTATATTCTTGCGTCCTGACACGGCTAGCAGTATAAATAGGCTCAAAATAAGCAGTAAACTTCACAGTCCCCTTGCCATCATTGCCCACAGACTGATAAAAGGTGAACTCTCGACGGACAGCCGCTTGCAATTCGGCTGGAGATTTAGAATTGACAACTAGTTGACGGAAACGAATCAAACTCCGGCGCACCCGGTCGTGGGTAATTCCCCGAACTGGATATTTTCTATAGGCTTCGATGACGCTATTTCTTGACAAGTAACTCAAACTATGGTCAATAGCAGTTAACAAAGCCCGGCGATCGCCAGGTTTACCGATTTGATCCCAAAGTTGCTCATCCCAACCGATGCAAGCGTGTCTAGGAGTACAATTATTTCCCAAGTTGAGGGGTTTAAGCGGAACTGGCGGCTGGATGTTGGGATTACGGGGCGGAACTGGTGGCTGTATCTGAGGTTTAGCTGGTACTGGTAATGGGATAGGAACCTGAGCGACAGCTGACCAGAGAGTACTGATAAAAACAATTCCCAAACTCAGGGAAACTAAAGCAAGGCTTTTTCTCATGATTTAGTTGAATCTTTCAACACTAGAGCTAAAAACTGGTTCTACCCGGATGGCTACAATCCGAGTGGGACGTACTACTAAATACTCCTGCTGAATATTCTTAATTGGTACGTTAATCAATTCATTAGAATCAAACTTAGGCATGAGTGAACCACTGTACCATTTTTGAAAATCTTGAAAAGTGGCAAAACGTACTTCTTCCCTGTGACCGCCTTCTAGTAAAATGTGTACGGCAAATTCATTTGGTGTTCTAGGCATAAAATTGAATCATTTAAAACATATCCAACTCATTGTTAACCACCGAACACCACAATGAAAAGGGTAAGCATACGGGAGCGAGAGCAGGTTTTTGGCATAATTATCAATTAATTACGCATCACTCCTCACTTTTCGCCTTTACTTTCACTCTAGACGGCCTTGAGTTTGACCAGTTCCCTAAAAATTATCCCAGCTGCTTGAGGTTCAAAAACTAGCGCACATAATTTAATTAAATATTCGCAACGGGAGTTAATGCTGTTGAGGCCCCTTCGCATCACATTCTTTATTCAAGCACCGTTCGAGAAGTCCAATTCGCCATGTATAAGCAAAACGACGAGGATTTAATTCTAATTTAGAATTTTGACTAAATAAGGGTTGGTTCAAATATTGCCAAAAAGGAAATTTAATCTGGTTGTGTTGTGCGGACATAGGAGGAACAAAATAGTATGAAAGCGTTGCGGCAGAGTAGTTGACACGTTATATGAGAACTGCCAACTACTGATTCTCTAGTTTAAGATGACACGATATATATTCAGTTGTCTTGGTGGCAATTGCGGAATCTCATAGCAAAGTATTGAGTACAACCCAGTAGAAGCAGGTGTATTAAAATTATTGTTAGTAATTGAACATGGCGTAGCTATACCCACCCCTATATTTTAGGGTTGTCAGGAATTCACAATGTTATAACCTCCGTGGTTGCTATAGTTAAAGGCTTCTATCAGCTTTGCTAGACTTAGCATGGCATTAAAAGTTCCGAGTAGAAGTGACAAAGAAATTTTTGTGGGCCAGGTTAGACTAATGGCTCGAATCTATAATAAATGCAAAAACAGGCTCCCGCCAAATTTGAAATTACGACAGGAGCCTAATTTTACGATTAATCGATTAGTCTTTTAATAATGTGTGCCTGTTTTGCGATGGTTCATGGCAGTAACGGCATCAGGTTTGATTAATTTACCATTGTCAACTGTGGCATAAACGACCCAATGATCACCACATTCCATTAGTTCGTTAACTGAGCATTCCACATAAGCTAAAGCATCAGTGAGAATTGTACAGCCATTATCTGCAACTGTGGTGCTAAAGTTAGTGAATCTCTCTTCTCCAGGAGCAAAACTTTTGCGGAAATGCTTCGTGTATTCTAAATGATTGCCTTCCTCTAAGATATTTAAGGCAAACTTACTACCTGGATACATTAGGGATTCTATAGCTCGGTCTTTAGCGATCGCCACAGTCAGACCAGGAGGATTAAAGGTAGCTTGAGACACCCAAGAGCCTAGCATCCCCGTAGACACATCACCTTGTTTAGCTGAAACTACACAAACTGAACCCACAATCCGGCCTACAGCTTGTTCCATCGGGGTAGCAGATTGTTGAGGTAAGCGGACTTTTTTCGCCTTTCTCAAAGTTTGGGCAAAATCTGTACCAACTTCTTCACAGAACTTGAGAGTTACATCGTCAGGCTTGAACTTGACTCTGAGAGTATCAAATCCAAAACGATAACCAGCATCTCGCAGTTTACCTTCAATTAAATCAAAGGCTTCGCCACTCCAGCCATAAGAGCCAAAAACCCCTGCGAGTTTATTGCTATCACCAACTGTTAGCACAATCCCCAAAGCAGTATGAATGGGAGTCGGAGCATGACCTCCGATAGTGGGAGAACCAATCACAAAGCCATCACACTTTTGGATAGCAGCGCGGATTTCATCAGGGGTGGCAAATTCGCAATTAATCGAATGGACTGCAACCCCACCTTTAGTCAATCCCAAAGCCATCGCCTGGGCTAGAATTGCTGTATTTCCATAAGCTGAAGCATAAAGTAGAGCAACAGATATCTCCCGATCCTTTTGAGCATTGCTCCATTCTGCATAAGCTTTAGTCAATTCCATTAAGCCAGTACGTACCAATGGCCCATGACCAGGAGCGTACATTCTGACTGGGAAATCTGAGATTTTCTCCAAAGCTGATTCTACGTGTTGAGCTTGGGGAGCCATCAGACAGTTGTAGTAGTAGCGCTGGTCTTCTTTTAATGCTTCCCAATTGTCATCAAACACATCATCACCACAGATATGAGCGCCAAATAGCTTATCTGTGTAGAGAATTTGGGTTTGCTCATCGTAGGTACAAAGTCCTTCTGGCCAACGAGGACTGGGAATAGGCAAGAATTTTAAAACGTGACCCTTACCTAAATCTAGAGTTTCTTTCCCCCGCATCACTAAAATTTCGCGTGCTTTGTCTGGGAAAGCATTACGCAAATTAGCTTCAGTGGGAAGGGAACAAACAAATGTTACCTGCGGTGCTAATTCTAGAATTGCCTTGAGAGTTGGTACACGGTTGGGGCTAAAATGACCCAGAATCACATAATCCAACTGTTTCAAGTTGATAGTCTGCTGCAACGTCTCTAGATAAATTTCTGTGAAGGTTTCAGCAGGGGGGTCAATAATTGCGGTTTTATCACCTTCAATTAAATAACAATTGGAGGTAGTACCTCTTTCTCTGGCGTATTCAATTTCAAACCGCAGGCGTGACCAACTACGCGCTCTAATAAATTTTGTGTTTGTAGCGATGGGAAGAACTTGTACGTCACGGGGTTTGGAATTGCTCATAGATTTTTGGTGAAGAAGTGTAGAAAAAACATGGAAAAACCGGAGTGAAGAGGCAGGGGAGCGGGGAGCAGGGTGCAAGGGGGAGTAAGAAATTACTTTAAACTTCGGGTTACTTAATAACCGTTCCTCTTCTCCCCTGCCCCCTGCCCCCTGCCCCTCTGCTTCTTCTAGTAGTAGTTACCGACTTTGCGATGGCGAACTGCTGTTAGTGCATCAGATTTAGATACACGACCTTCTGCAACGGTGCAGTATAAAAGCCAGTGGTCGCTGCATTCCATGCTCTTTTGGACTTCACATTCCATGTATGCTAGAGCATCGGTGAGGATGGGAGAACCGTTTTTAGCGGTTTGGGTTTTGACTCCGGCAAATCTGTCAGCACCGGGATGTAAGCGCTTGAGGAAGTGCTTTTTCAGTTCTTGATAATTGCCTTCTTCCAGGACATTCAGAACAAAGCGATCGCCTACTTGCATCAACGAATCAATGGCGCGGTCTTTGGCGACAGCGATTGTAAATCCTAAAGGTTGCAAACTGGCTTGCGCTACCCAGGAGGCTAACATGGCACTTTTAACATCACCTTTTTGGGTGGTGACAATGTACAGTCCGTTGCTAATCCGTCCCAGAGCTTTTTCTAAGTTGACATCTAGAGACTTGATTTGCTTGATGTTACGTTCGCGCATCAGCAATTGTCCCAAGTCTGTACCCGCTTCTTGGCACATTTGAAATGTACTGGCGGTGGGAACTTCTTTAATCCGAATAGCTGGGAAGGCTTCTTTTACACCCAAGTCAATAAACTTTCTTCGCAGGGTATCAATAGGTTCATCATCACCACCGTAACATTCAAACAAGCCCACCAATTGCTTATTTTTAACGACGGATAATAAAGAACTAATCCCAGCTTGAGCAGCAGCAGCACTAGATGGAGGCATTCCAATAATCACACCAGTGGCTCTACCTGCTAGTTCTTGAATTTCTTGGGGTTCGGCTGTGCTGATATCAATAACTTCTATTCCCACACCAGTTTTTTGGATACCTTCCGCGATCGCTAAACCTAGCTGATCACTATAGCCATACTGAGAAACATAAAACAAGCCGACGGTGGTTTCTGTCTTGGCTTGTCTTTGACTCCAATTATGGTAGCAATCTCTTAACAGGTCTAAGTTATGGTACAGTAAGGGTCCGTGACCGTTGGCGATGATGTTAATTTTTCCCAAATCGTTCATTCTCTTCATGGCGTTGAGGAGAGAACGAGCATTTGGCCCCATCAAACAGTCATAGTAGAATCTAAAGTCGGCTTCAATCGCTTCTAAGTCTTCATCAAAGGTGCGATCGTCGCAGAAGTGCATCCCAAAAGCGTCGCAGGTGAAGAGGGTTTGGGTTTTGCGGTCGAAGCTGAAGATTGTATCTGGCCAGTGCAGGTTAGGCGCACTAACAAACTCAATTTCGTGTCCTTTGCCAATGTCGATGCGATCGCCACTTTTGACAATCCGCTTGGAAAAGGGATCGTGTACTAAACCTTCCAAAAACTGGAGGGCAATTTTTGAAGCTAAAACAGTCGCTCTGGGAGCTAACTGTAATACATCTTCAACTAAGCCGCTATGGTCTGGTTCTGTGTGACTAACGATTATGTAATCAATTGTCTTGGGGTTAACAAGGCCTTTGAGTGTATCTAAATATAGTTGTCGAAACTTCTGGTGAGAAGTGTCGATCAAAATTGTCTGTTCACCCCTAATCAGATATGAGTTGTATGTTGTACCGTTTTGCAGTCCAAATTCGATATCGAAGCGATCGCGGTCCCAATCAAGAGAGCGAATCGCCGTTGTGTTAGGGGCAATTTCTACAGTCTGTATAGTTAACCGATGCTGTATGTTCTCTGCGACCGTTACCATTCTTTGTCTCCGAGCGCAAATTTTTAGTATTCTTTTTATTGTCGCTGGAATTTATTTGTAAAGTTGTAATGAAGATGCTATTTTGTTAATTTAAAGTTGTATTAATTATTGCGGTTTATTAGTAGTTTTTCTAACTCAAAGGATATACTATTAATTCACAGGTATTACTTTTTAAATATTGTTTTTTATTGGTTTAATTTCATCATACATATCTTGTTTCTCTGACAAGTATTTCGTAATAAAAATCATAGAATGGAGTTTTTAGCGCCAAGGTAGCTGAGTACACGCCAAGTTACCCAAAGTCTTGATTTAAACATTTTGTGTGGCAATTTTTATAGTATAATTACTAATTATATAAACTATTTCATAGCCCCTCCTTTCTGGCGCTGTGGGGGTTCTTTTAATTATGACTGAAGCAAAGGGCAAAGTTTATCTTGTCGGTGCTGGCCCTGGAAATCTGGTATATCTGACGATGAAGGCTTATGGACTTTTAGCCAAGGCTCAGGTGTTGATTTATGATGCTCTCGTGGATCAAGAATTGTTAGAGTGTGTATCACCTGATTGTCTACGGTTAGATGTTGGGAAACGTGGTGGTAAGCCTAGTACAACCCAAGGGGAAATTAATCAGTTACTTGTGCAGCACTGTTTGGCAGGTAAACAAGTGGTACGCCTCAAGTCAGGTGATCCGTTTATTTTTGGGCGCTGTACTGCGGAAATCCAAGCGTTGCAAGAGTTTAGTTGTGAGTTTGAAGTTGTACCAGGGATTTCTTCCGCTCTTGCGGCTCCATTAATGGCCGGGATTCCTTTGACAGATCCGGTTCTGAGTCGTTGTTTTGCAGTGTTAACAGCTCATGAACCAGATGCTTTAGATTGGGAAGCTTTATCTCGGTTGGAGACTTTAGTTATATTGATGGGTGGGCGACATCTGCCGGAGATTATACACCAATTAGTTAGACACGGGCGATCGCCTTCTACAGCTATTGCCATTATCCGTTGGGCGGGAACTCCTCAGCAACAAATTTGGACAGGCGAATTAAATAATATTCTCGCACAAACTAACGGCGTTTCTCTCTCCCCAGTGGTAATTGTGATTGGCGAAGTTGTGAGATTATGCAATTACTTACAACCTGAGAAAATATCCTTAGATCAAGTTTCTCATGTCCAAACAATGCTCAACAACTTTTCCACATCTCTCCCCCTCACAGGTAAAACTATCCTGGTGACGCGTTCTTCTGGACAATCGAGCCAATTTAGCGATCGCCTCACCGCATCAGGTGCGACTGTGATTGAAATGCCAACTTTAGAAATTGTCCCCCCTGGGAGTTGGGATGCTTTGGATCAAGCGATCGCTAATTTAACTGATTTTCATTGGTTAATTCTCACTTCCAGCAATGGTGTAGACTACTTTTTTGCCAGATTAATCGCTCAAGGTCAAGATATTCGGGCTTTAGCTGGAGTTAAAATTGCTGTAGTTGGTGAAAAAACCGCCCAAAGTCTTCACAAATATCATCTTCAACCGGATTTTATTCCACCTAATTTTGTCGCTGATTCTTTAGTGGTAAATTTTCCCGAAGCACTACAGGGTAAAAAAGTATTATTTCCCAGAGTAGAAAGCGGTGGACGAGAAATTTTAGTGCAAGAATTAACAGTTAAAGGTGCAGAAGTTGTAGAAGTAGCTGCATATCAATCTCGTTGTCCTAGTAGTATTCCCGAATCAGCCAAGTTAGCTCTACAAAATCGCACTGTCGATATAATTACTTTTGCTAGTTCTAAAACCGTGAAATATTTCTGTCAACTCATAGAAGAAATATTTACCTATAACTCTGATATAACTGATGCCTTAGAGCAAATTTGTATTGCTTCTATCGGTCCCCAAACCTCAAAAACGTGCCATGCTTTATTAGGGCGCGTGACTATTGAAGCTGAAGAATATACTTTAGATGGCTTAACCCAAGCAGTAATAAAATGGGTAAAAAATTCTGAAATTACTCAATGAATAAACGCATCATCGGCTTAACTGGGGGTATTGCAACAGGTAAAACCACCGTCGCTAATTATTTGGCTCATACTTATAATCTGCCAATTTTCGACGCAGATATTTATGCGAGGGATGCTGTAGCTATAGGTTCGCCGATTTTGAAGGCGATCGCTCAACGTTATGGTCAAAACATTTTACTTCCAGATGGTAGCCTCAACCGAGAAAAATTGGGTGCAATTATCTTTCCCCACCCAGATGAACGCCACTGGTTAGAGAGTTTGATTCATCCTTATGTAGTCCAGCGTTTTGAACAAGCGATCGCCCAATCACCATCACAAACCCTTATTTTAGTTATCCCCCTACTATTTGAAGCTCAGATGACTAATTTAGTTACAGAAATCTGGGTTGTCTACTGTTCCGAACCACAACAACTGCAAAGATTAATCCAACGAAATCATTTAACTCAAGAACAAGCCCAAACACGTATCAACAGCCAGTTATCCCTGTCAGAAAAAGCGGCACGTGCAACTATTGTCCTTGATAACTCTTCCACCCCAGAGTCCCTGCTCAAACAAATAGATGTTGCTTTTGCCAACCAACTAGAATAGACATATAGGATGCGTTAATTCAAACTAGCCAAATATAAAGGAACATTAAATATGTATCACAAAATTTTGGTTGCTATAGACAAATCAGAAATGACTCAATATGTATTTGAACAAAGCGTATTTTTGGCAAAAGCTGCTGATGCTCAAATCATGTTATTACACGTACTATCCCCATTAGAAGATCCCTATATCAGCCCAGTATTTACACAACCAGACACCATTTATCCGTCTGTACAGACTACACCCCTAGATACTTATATCCAAGAATGGGAAGAACTGAAAAAACAAAGATTAGATTGGTTGCGATCGCTTAGTGACACCGCAACTAATGCAGGTGTAAAAACTGAGTTTACCCAAAATCTGGGTGATGCTGGCAAGATAATTTGTGAAGTTGCACGTAATTGGCCAGCTGACTTAATTATAGTTGGTCGCCGAGGTCGGACTGGAATCAGTGAGTTTTTGCTGGGTAGTGTCAGCAACTATATATTACATCATGCTCCTTGCTCAATTTTGACAGTACAGGGATGTATTCCTCGCACTACCGAAATTCCCCCTAGCGTGTAAATGTGACGTATTCGCATTCAGAGTCCTATGTAAAATCCCAGTCTCTTGGCAAGGCTGGGATTTTGGTGTATCAGGCTCTTTTTCTCAATAATTATGCCTTGTCTATAAACCTTTGTTACCCCCTCAAAAATTGTGCTTATGCCTTTTATGAATATTTTTTATGAATTTTTTACAAGTAAAGCTTGGTAGATTTTTTTAGGACAACAGACGATAATAATAAACCCCTAAATACATATTAAGAATTGTCAAAAAAACGAAATTTCCAACCTTTTGAGCAGATAAATAAAAGCCTCAAAAATCTTGAGTTTCCTACATTTCTTTAAAATAAGATCAGGATATATACGGATATGATTAGTCCCGCAAATGTTTATCTTATAAGATAAGATAACTACATAAACCCATAACCTTAAGGGCATTGTAGAGTCAGATAGGAGAAAATTATGGATTAAATCACTCCTCTACCAGATCCGTTTTTATAGATTTATTACTTTCATTAGGCTCATAAATCTTAATTAAGAATTGCTATCAATTACCACATGAAAAGTAAATAGGCAGCTATGTAAATTAGTATGTCAAATTTATTTTTAATCATTGAGATACTTGCTAAGTGGTATATAGCTGGATTGGGTATTTAAAGGGCTGATTTGTTGATAAAAGGAACAAACTATGACCCACCCGGAATTGAGAATGTCGAACAACATACTGAATGAGTTTAAAACCTGTACTCAGCTGCAATACAATGGCTCTTTAAATATTAAAAGCACCAATGGACACCAATGGATTTTTTTCTATCGTCTAGGACGAATAGTGTGGGCGACAGGAGGAAGTCATCCTTTCCGGCGCTGGCGGCGAAATATGGCTCAATACTGTCCCCATATAGATATTGACAAGTTAAATTTACGTAAAGAGGACTTAGAAGTAAAATATTGGGATTATCACATCCTGGAAATTCTGCATAAAAGACAAGAAATTCAACGAGAACAAATTCATGCTTTTGTAGAAAACACCATAGGAGAACTGTTATTTGATTTAGCTCAACAAACAAATTTTGTTTCTGCAAGTTGCGATCGCAGCCAGGAAGTGATCCTAGAAACACCGATGAGTTTCACCAGTGCTAATGAGTCTATGAAACAAATGCAAGACTCCTGGAAAATTTGGTCGGAAGCAGGTTTGGCTCATTTTTCTCCCGACTTAGCGCCAGTTTTACGAAAACCAGAACAACTCCAGCAGCAGGTAAGCGAATCTGTCTACAAAAACTTTGTCAATTTGATTAATGGCAAATACACTCTGCGAGATTTAGCGGCAAAAATGAAGCAGAGTGTTGTTCCTGTCACCCGTTCATTGCTTCCTTATATTCTGAAAGGAATTGTTGAACTGGTAGAAGTACCTGATTTGCCTTTATTAGTGACACAAGTCCAAACAAAATCCGTTGCCAGCCCAGCTAGAGCATCAAATGCGCCATTGGTAGCTTGTGTAGATGATAGTCCCCAAATTTGTAATATTCTGGAGGAAATTATTGTTTCACATGGACTGAGATTTATCAAGATTCAAGATGCCATACAAGCCTTACCAATTTTGATTCAAGATAAGCCAGACCTAATTTTTTTAGATTTGATTATGCCTGTTGCTAATGGGTATGAAATTTGTACTCAACTGCGCCGAATGTCAGCCTTTGCCAACACACCTGTGATAATTTTAACAGGAAACGATGGTCTTTTGGATCGAGTCCGAGCTAAGGTAGTCGGTGCTACAGATTTTATGACTAAACCCGTAGCATCAGATAAAGTTATGAGTGTAGTCCGAAAATATTTACCCGTACAGGTTAAACATCAACTCAAAAGGAAACGAGATCAATCTCATTTAAAGGTTTGTCATTAAAATCTTTAATCGTGATATTCTCTCTAGAAATAAATTTTCAAATTTTAATTGTCAAACCTTCTTGGTGATT
>NZ_JAYGHH010000012.1:86200-100931 GCF_034931045.1 Nodularia sp. UHCC 0506 | reverse complement strand
GCTGTTAGGATTTACGCATTTTGCTTGCAGGGCTTCGCAATCACTAAAAGCCATAATCTATATATTATGTTACATACGTAGATCATACACCAGTATGAACTTTACCCAATGTTGAGAGATACTGCTGATAAACCCAGAAAAAGGCTTAATTTTTATAATTTTATTTGGCAACTCATATTTTTACTCGTAAAATCGAAGACAAAGTAAAAAATGGGAGAATAGATTCCCTAAATTAATGAGTCAGTTAATAAGTCAGGGTGCAAGAGTTATCACTAAATCTCAAATGGTAGATCGGATAAATGATATTGCTTGGCAGGCTCACCAAGGTAGTGTAGCAGCGATTATTCAACTATTGAACGAAAAACTAGCTAACTCCGGGGTTAGAACTAGAGCTATTTTTGCCGATGGTGTTTTACAACTTCTGTGTGAGGCGGCTAGAGAGGAACAACTTGAGCAATCTATTCTAGTAGAACAAATCGAGCAAATTCTGAATTCCATCACACCTCGTAATGTTCGTCGAGTTAATATTAATAGTCGGATTGTTCGGGAACAGCAATTACTTTGGCTGACGGAAATTTATCGTGATCATCAGTTACTGTGGTCACAGGAAATTACACTAAATCAGCCTCATATCTTCAAACAGCTAATTGCAGATTTTCAAGAAGCCCAAACTCAAGTAAAAATCAATTTACCTAAGACCAAAGTTTCTCGGAGTTCAGTACATATTAACAATCCATCCAAAAAAAGGAGACTAGCAGCAATTAGTTTATGTTCGCTTTTATTGCTTGCTTGGTTTGTTTATGCCCAGTTAGGGGATTATCTGATAAACTTTGTACAACTAAACATTCCCAATTCTTTTATTACTGCGAATGATGATGAAAGCAAGGCGGAATCCTTACCCCGTGCTGCTAATTATAGTGTTTCTGCTCCTGCTGATGAATCATTTTTAGAGGCTGTGCGAATTGCTAACCAAGCCTCGGCTGGAGGAAAAATAGCTACAACCTCAACTCAGTGGTTAGAATTAGCTGCTCAGTGGCAACGGGCTTCAGATTTAATGAGTATGGTACCATCTGACCACAGGCGCTATCAAGAAGCTAAAATTCGCACTCAACTATACAAGCAATATAGTGAGATAGCACAGGAAGAAGCAGAGAAAACTCAATTTTAGTTTCTGGGTTAATAAAGCGACCATTAATCGTGGGAATTAAGGAGTTATTATTGATTTAAGGTGAGTGCAGTTGTCTGTAAGTTAAACACGTTGCTGAGTTGGGTTTCGCTTTGCTCAACCCAACCTATAAAAAATTGTAATTTTGTTGAGTTCGATTAACATGGAATGTCGCCAATATAAAATTTTGGACTGTGTGCAAATAAATTAACACCTATTGTTTTAAGGTTGTTTTGTCAATATTTCTAATTGAATTAAATTGTGTAGAGACGCAAAATTTAACGCCTCTACGAATTATTAAAGAAAATTCAACCTAATTAAACACTCATTTTTAGCATCCGTTGTATTGGTCGCAATGCTGCTAGGCGAGTATCCTCTGACATGGTGATTTCGGGAGTACGATTTTTCATCGCTAAATATAATTTGTCCAGAGTATTTAACCTCATAAATGGACACTCATTGCAAGCACAATTATTTAATGGTGGGGCAGGAATAAAGTGTTTGTCAGGAGCCAGTTTTTGCATTTGGTGAATGATACCTGGCTCTGTAGCTACGATAAATTCTTTTGTAGGGCTATTTTGACAATATTTGAGTAAAGCGGCTGTTGAGCCGATAAAACTGGCATGGCGCAAAACACTGCTTTCACATTCTGGGTGAGCGATCGCCTCTGCTTGGGGATGTGTAATTTTTAACTGGACAATTTTCTTTTCTGAAAAGGTTTCATGGACAATACAGCTACCTTGCCATAACAGCAAATCTCGTCCAGTTTGTTCCATGACATACCGCCCTAAATTCCGATCTGGGGCAAATATAATTGGCTGTGTGGATGGTATCTGTTGCACAATCTTGACAGCGTTGGAACTGGTGCAGATAATGTCGCTCATGGCTTTAATCTCAGCCGAGCAGTTGATGTATGAAATTACTAAATGATTTGGATGCGCTGCTTTAAAAGCTGCAAAGGCTTCTGGTGGGCAACTTTCGGCTAAAGAGCAACCAGCATCTAAATCTGGTAAAAGCACCAATTTATCAGGATTCAGGATCTTTGCTGTCTCTGCCATAAAGTGAACACCAGCAAAGACAATCACATCTGCATTGGTTTGAGCTGCGGCTTTGGCCAATTGTAATGAATCCCCAATAAAGTCGGCGATATCCTGAATGTCCGGTTCTTGATAATAATGCGCCAGGATCACGGCATTGAGTTCTTTTTTTAGACTCTCAATGGCAGCAAATAAATCTAGCGGTAGTCCACCCAGTGGGGTTTTTTCTCTTTGAGGTAGTGCAGTGGTAAACACAGTTAGGGGTGCTTTAAAGTTGCAAGTTTTTGTCCTGTGGATTCAATTATAGTAGTTTTTACCAAAAATAGTAGAGGGTGGATGTCCCCTCATTTGTGTCCAAATCCGGCGGAGTTTCATATCCTGGAGATAGACGGCAAGGAAAGTGGCATGACCAGTCAAAAAACGAAATCAATAACCCTAAAAATTGCTGTGGTTGGAGATGTTCACGACCAATGGGAATTAGATGATGGCATTGCACTTAAGCATCTGGGTGTTGACTTAGTGCTGTTTGTGGGCGATTTTGGCAATGAATCGGTGGATGTGGTCAGAGCGATCGCTTCCCTCGACATTCCCAAGGCAGCAGTAATGGGAAACCACGATGCCTGGTACACTGCCACGGAATGGGGACGCAGAAAATGTCCCTATGACCGTTCTAAGTCAGATTGGGTACAGGAACAACTCGATTTATTGGGATCTGCCCATGTAGGTTACGGCAAGCTGGATTTTCCCGCGTGGAATTTAACTGTGGTGGGGGGTCGTCCCTTTACTTGGGGTGGTCCAGAGTGGAAATTTGCGGACATTGTGCAGGAACGGTACGGTGTGAAGAGTCTGGAAGAATCCGCCGATCTGATCGTGAAAGCTGTCAAAAGCGCTGCTCATGAAACGATTATTTTTCTAGGTCACAATGGCCCTAGTGGTTTAGGCGATCGCCCCGAAGATCCCTGCGGTAAGGATTGGCATCCTGTTGGTGGTGACTTTGGCGATCCAGACCTGGGCGCGGCGATTTCTCAAACCCTGACGGCTGGTAAAACCATTCCTCTAGTGACATTTGGTCATATGCACCGCATACTCAGACACACCAAAAAAATGCAGCGTAAAGCAGTATTTAGAAGTCCAGAGGGAACAATTTACCTGAACGCGGCAAATGTACCCAGGATTTTGGAAAATCAGGGTGATAAACTGCGTAATTTTTCCATTGTTTCTTTAGAAGCGGGTGAGGTGTCCCAAGTCTCTTTAGTGTGGGTGGGTTATGATTTCCAGGTGACTTCAGAGGAAATTTTGTACGAGCGTTCGCGTAGCGTACCGGAAGCATTCGCTTAATGTTTCCTAGATATTTGCCTTTAGTAGTGCAATCTGCGTAGATGATGAGATATAGTATGATCTGTCAGCTTGTTGATATTCGACAAAAACGCTATATTGGTTTACTGTTGTATGTTAATTAAAAGCTAGACAGTTTTATTGGAGAGGTGGCAGAGTGGTCGATTGCGTCCGACTTGAAATCGGATGAGGCTAAAACCTCCGGGAGTTCGAATCTCCCCCTCTCCGTTCAATTAATTTGCCAAATTTCCATCAGTTGTTCAGGATTGAAAAAACTGGCGAAAATCCTCATCTTTGTCACTCAATTTCACCCAATCTAGATTTAAAGATATAAATCGCTGCACTAAGCGATCGCAAGCCGGGCGTTCAGTGGCATAGTGTCCCGCATCAATTAAAATTAAATGGCGATCGCGGCTTTCTTGAAACTGATGGAACTTACAATCAGAAGTTAAATAAACTTGAGCATGGGTTTTGACCACTGCTGAAATATAACTAGCACCCGAACCACCTAGCACAGCCACTCGTGAAATCTTTTGCTGTAAATCAGCTGTTGGAGAAAAAATCAAATGCGGCGGCACGAGTCGGGCTTGAATTGTCGCAAGTAATTCTTGTAAAGTCAGAGATGGCTCTAGTAAACCAACACGCCCATAGCCCAATCCGGCTTGTGTCGGTACTATAGGAATGGTTGACTGCAAGTTTAAAATTTGAGCCAAAACGTCAGCAGTACCATCCTGGACTTGATCAAAATTGGTGTGGGCGCTATAAATACCAATATTGTGGGTAAAAGCTAATCTTGCCATTTCGGCGATCGCTTCCCCAGTAGATAAAGACTTGAGAGGATTAAAAATCAATGGATGATGGGCAAAAATTAGATTAGCATTGAGAGCGATCGCTTCGTGCATCACAGCTAACGTCGGTGTCAAACAAACCAACACCCGCGCCTTTTTTTCCAAAACACCAGGCTCAATTTGCCAACCACAATTATCCCAACTTTCACACCAAGCAGGATTAGCCCATTCTTCAAAATAAGTAATTAAATCAACAATTTTCACAAAAAAACTATCCTGGGAAACTAATATGTGACGATTGAGTTCTTTAATTTTAGTGATTTCATGAAGTTCATGACAGATTTATGAGGTTTCAACGAAAATGTTAAATTCACTGGTAAACGACACCAGCAACTTGGGAACTCTTAATTTATAGACAAAGGCCAATTTTTTAGGGGAATGTATTGATGCTTTCGACAAATGGCGAATATCAATCTTGGGATATAAAAGAAACAGTTCTGCCTGTAGCGTCAAGTTTAACAGAATCTGAGGAAACACTTACAGAAACAAATGTCAGGCTACCCACAAAATTCTACGGTCATTATAGCGACTCAATGGAAATGTATGCCCCAGCTAATAAAGTTTCTGAGTACCTGGAAACTCACGCTTTATGGTTTTCACGGTGTGCTGAACCAATGAAAGTACAACCATTAGGCGAAAATGGTTATGCTGTAATTATCGGTCGTTTTGGCTCTTTTGGTTATGACGTAGAACCCAAAATTGGTCTAGAACTTTTACCCCCAGACCAAGGCATATACCGGATTCGCACAATTCCTGTTCCTGACTACCATCCGCCTGGTTATGATGTAGACTATCAGGCATCGCTACAGTTGGTAGAAAATGTCCAGAACAACTCGAATAATGGTTTTCATGAGATTACACGAATTGAATGGGAATTGGATTTGTTAGTTAATCTACACTTTCCCAAATTTATCCAACGATTGCCTAAGTCTCTGATTCAATCTACAGGCGATCGCTTGCTTAATCAAATTGTCCGTCAAGTATCCCGCCGCTTAACCCGCAAAGTCCAGGAAGATTTTCATCAATCTTTAGAACTACCTTTTCCTGGTGATTCCCAAAAAAAGCGATGAATTAACAGTCATTAGCCCTTGAACATTGGCTAATGACTAAAAACTAAAGACTAAGCATTAGTGAGAATTCTCTGGACAATTTGCACTCCAGTAATAGCTTGCCAAGTAAACAGTCCTAGAAGTGCAAAATTTAGCACAATGTGAGTTGCACGCGCCCAGTTTGCTCCTTTTTGCATAAAAGGAGATAAAGAAGCCGAAAATGCGATTAAACCAGTCATTCCCAGTCCAGCTAGTAAATGCGGTCCGACAAATAACTTACCGTTATTGATGTAAGTAACAGCCATGCCACCAATAGCACCTGTCACCATTAAACCTAAGAGTATAGAACCCATTTGGTAGTGTCTAATGTTGTATTTACCTTTAATTAGTTCTTTCTTTTCATCCCCTTGAGCGCCTCTGGTACGCTGTATTTGTAGCCCCAGGTAGGCAGCGTACAGTGAGAGTGCTAATAATCCCCACATAGTTACGGGGTGAAAAAAGTTTAGCCAATATTTAACTTCAGATGACAGTTCCAGACTCATAGTGTTCTCGCCCAATTCTTAAATCTTCATAAAAATTAGCATAACTCTAATTTCTCTGCTTAAAGTTGCCAAGCTCAAAAGATATAGATCAAACTTTCCCCTATCCTGACTAAAAATAGGGACTGGGGGTGAGATTGGTGTATTTTATGATTAAATCCTCCTTCTTAATTACGAATTGCGTAAAGCCCTGATGGGCATAGCTGCGCTTACCGCGTAGCGTGGCGTTAGCCATAGGAAATATTACGAATTACGAATTACGAATTACGAAAAATTTACTGGTGCGGGAAATATTCATTATGGAAAATAAGGATGAGTTGCTGCTAAAGTCTGCCAAAAGTGGCGATATTAAGCAGGTGTGTGCGCTATTGGCTACTGGAGTAAAGGTGGACGTGTGCGATCGCAATGGTACTACAGCTTTAATGTTTGCTGCCAATTTAGGTTACACCGAAATAGTGCGATCGCTATTAGATGCTGGGGCAAATATTAATTTGCCTAGAAAACGCTATGGTTTAACGGCTTTGATGTTGGCTACTAGTACCAATCAACTAGATATTGTGCGGCTTTTGGTATCTAGAGGTGCTGATGTGAATGTCATTAATGAAGATGGCAGTACCGCTTTAATGGCAGCTGCATTTAAAGGTTTTGTTGATATAGTGCAAGTCTTACTAGCTGCTGACGCTGATGTGAAGATCACCGACAAAGACGATGATACTGCTTTGAAATTGGCTGTAAAATATGGTCACGCAGTAGTTGTAGAACTAATATCACAAAATGATCCAAATGTCAATCAGCCAGACAAAGAAGATGAAACACTGTTGATGATTGCGGCTGACTTGGGACATTTGGAAGTGCTACAAGCATTACTGGTAGCCGGGGCTAATGTTAACCAGAAAAATGCAGATGGTAGTACGGCGCTATTGGCAGCCGCAGCAGTAGGACATAGTGCGGTCACATCTGCTTTACTGGATCAAGGTGCCGAGATTAATCATCAAGATAACGATGGTGAAACTGCCTTACACCTGGCTGTTGTTGAAGGCTACATTGACCTAGTGCAAGTTTTACTTAACCAAGGTGCAGATCCCCAAATCCCAAATCACCTGGGTGATACACCAATCCTTGTTGCCGCATTCCAGGGACATAGCCAAATTTTGGATGTATTACTGCGTTTTGGGGGAAAAATCGATCAAGCAACTCTGGGTATACCTCTGATGTTAGCAATATCCCAGGGACACACTGAGACAGTAAAGATATTACTAGACTATGGTGCTGATGCTAATACTTTAGGTAATGATAGTAAAACAGCTTTAATTAAAGCCGCCGAGGGCAATTACACAGGTATTATCCGGTTGTTGCTGGCTAAGGGTGCAAATGCGAATTTCCAGGATTTAGCAGGGGCAACAGCTTTGATGTGGGCAGTCTCTGGCGGCTATGGTGGAGTTGTACAGATATTACTCCAAGCTGGGGCAGATATAAATGTCAAAAATCGGGGCGGTTATACAGCTTTGATGATTGCTGAATTTAATGGGTATAGAAATATAGCACAAAGTCTGCAAAAGGCGGGCGCACAAGAATAGCCATATTTATAAAAATTGTCTACGATAGTTTACCTAAGCAGAAAGTTAATTTCCATGACGCTGAGAATAAATTGAGGTTCTATCGTATTTGTTATGTTAAATTAACATTCTGCCAAAGGGAACAGAGAACAGGGAACAGAGGACAGGGATAAAAAGAAATTTTATCCCCAGGGTTTGAGGGCTATGATGCTTATACAGCAACCACGTTAACTTGGTTGTCGCCCCCTCAAGTTTTCTCCATTCCCTAGTAAAATTTGTAAGCCTTGGACTAATCTTTCTATACCTGCTTTGGCGGTATCTTTTTGCAGCGCACCATAAGCAACCCGCAAATAACACCCTGATTTCATGCCGAATGTTGTACCAGGAATCACTGCTACTTGATGTTCTTGAATTAACTTTTTAACTAATTCAAAGGCATCTGTCGAAGTATGAACTTTGAGAAAAAAATAAAATGCGCCATTGGCAGGAGCTATGCTGCATAAACTTTCTAGAGGTTTTAGGGCATTGATGACTATTTCTCGGACTTCGGAAATCGCACCAATATTTTTATGTAAATACTCTGATTTGGCTTGTAATGCTCCTAACGCTGCATACTGAGAAACCACTGGCGGACAAATTAAAATTGTATCTTGAATTTTTTTGACGGCGACAAATAAGTGTTGCGGAATCACCATATAGCCAATCCGCCAACTGGCAAAACCATAGGCTTTGGAAAGGCTGTACAGGGAAATGGTGTAATCTCTACTACCACTAAATGAGCCGGGAGAAATGTGTTTGACCCCGTTGTAGGTAAAATATTCATAGGCTTCATCGCTAATGTGGTAAATACCACGAGTAACACAGATTTGATTTACCTGTTTTAATGCGGCTTCTGGATAAATAACACCTGTGGGATTATTGGGGGATATTGTAACTATAGCCCGTGTTTTAGGGGTAATTGCTTGAGCGATCGCCTCTGGACGTAGTTGATAATTTTCATCTGTGGCTACCAATACGGCACGACAACCAGCCATTGCGATCGCCATCTCATGATTGAAATAATAAGGCGTATTCAGGATAATTTCGTCACCTGGGGAAGTAATGGCTAAAATAGCATTCATAAACGCCATATTGCTGCCCGCAGTCACCACAATGCAGTTATCTTGATTAATGGGAATACCATTAAAGGTTTGTAACTTGACCTCCAATGCTGTCAATAATGGGGGAATTCCCTCAACAGCTTTGTATAAATTATTAGAAGATTCCGCTAAAAATAGGGGTAGAAGTTCAATAGCTTCTGATGGTGGGTTGTATGAAACTACACCTTGTCCCAAAGAAATAGTGCCGGGAGACTTTTTAATTAATTCCCCAACCACAGGAATAATTGGCGACTGTACCGCCTGCATACGGGAGGTTAGGGAGTCCATAAGAAAAGTGCTGAGTGCTGAGTGCTGGGTAAATTGTATCGCTAATTGGTAATTTACCTCTGTTTTGAGTCTAATTTGTTGCCATGCTCAGAGGAGTTTTTTGAGGCAACCTTTGACCTGTAATCATCATATTCACACCACGGCCAGGTGCAAGGGTAACACCTCGACGGCGAGGTACTTCTGGTTTGTGATCAGTTAATGCGAGTTGATACTTTGACAAAATTTTTGCCAAGACAAGCTTCAGTTCAAATACTGCCAAAGCCTCACCCACACAGCGACGCACACCACCGCCAAAGGGGATAAACTCATAAGGAGAAAATTGACGTTCTAAAAAACGCTCTGGTCTGAATTGCTTGGGTTCTGGATATAAATCTTCTCGTTGGTGAGTCAGATACATAGAGCCAACTAATACCGTACCAGGGTCGAGAGCATAACCCAAAAGTTCCACAGGTTCTTTTACTGTTCGGGGAAATGTCAACATGGCCACGGGATGAATCCGCAAAGTTTCATTACAAACAGCCGTCAGATAAGGCAACCGAAAAATGCTCATAGGATCTGGTGAATCCCCAAGGGTGTCCAATTCTTGCAGCAGTTTTGCTTTAATTTCCGGGTGTTTTTGAATCAAATATAATCCCCAAGCCATTGCTGTAGCTGTGGTTTCGTATCCGGCAAACAACAGAGTCATCAACTCATCACGTAACTCCTGATCGGTCATCGAGTTACCTGCGTCATCTTCTGCTGACATCAGCAAGGAAAGGATGTCAATCCGATTTTCTAGTTTCTGCTGGCGACGTTCAGCAATTTCAGTGTAGATTAACTTATCTAATTCCTGTCTATCCCTGACAAACTTACCCCAGGGACTCCAAGCACCTAAATTCTTTTGCAGAGACGAGAAAAATAGCATACTAGAACTTAATGGTGAGCGAAACACATCCGCTATGCGCTGTAGTTGTTTCTTGAGTTGTTGGCTGCGTTCTCCTTGATATACACCGAAAACGGCCTGTAACATGACTTGTAAGGTGATATCTTGGGTGACATTACGAGCTTGAAAAGATGTATCTGTCGGTAAATTGCTCCAGACTTGTTCAGTAATATTACTAATAATTTCACCATAACTCCGCATCCGATCACCATGAAAAGATGGCATGATCAATTGTCGCCGTTTTCTATGGCGATCGCCATCTAGCATAAAAGTTGAATAGTCCCCAACTAACGGTTGCAAAATTTTATTCTCTTTACCACCAGCGAACAATTTCTTACGATCATTGGTTAAAATTTCTTGCATCGCCTGGGGATGGTTGACAAATACCAAGTTACTACCAAAATTGACGAATCGAGCCGTGAAAATGTCAGGATATTGTTGGGTGGCGTTTTCCATATAACCGACAGGATCGACTACCCACTGTAACTCCTGGAAAAAAGCAGGGGTTTTCAAAGGATTAGGTGTTGGCATAATCAGCTTTTTGCTCCCGAAATAGTGCTTGTTTCAGTGTAACTTTGAAGTTTTGGCAGCTTCATCACTCCCTTGAGTTAACTTAAAAGGTTTAATCCAGCCGATTTGAATTGTGGTATCAAGAGCGATCGCCCCTACAGCAAACCACAAAATACTTTCCCCAGCTAAAATAAAATCGGGTAAAGCTGTATCAACACCATCTATTTGAGTTAAGCCTCGCACTAAACCAAAAGCCAGTACACCACCGGATTTAAGTTGAGGATTGTGGTCTGTGCGGATGATATAGCGATAGGTGACACCAAATAACAAACCAGAGAAAGCCGCAATTCCCCCACTCAGCCACCAATGCCAATTAATCTCTCTTGCCAGACTTGCAAGTGTCGGAAAATACCTTGCTAACACCAAAGTATTCACCAAATTAGTAATTAGGAAAGCCAGACACAGAGCAAAACTCCCAATTAGTCCAGCTTTGAGAGATTCTAGGCGTTCCGCCATTAATTGCATATCGGAAGTTTCGTTCACTTTGGATCTATTAGCGTTTCTCAACACATGAGGTATATCATAGTTCTCTTCTCCCTTGCAGCTTGGGATGCAAATACTTCACTGAACAAAAACGCCATCACAACTCAGCAACACCATTGCAGAATCAATAGCCCTTTCCCATTATCATAGGTATTAGAGACGTTTTGTAATTATTTAGAAAGTCAGATTATGGCAACTTTGACACTGGGTTGGGTATCACTCTTGGTTGTGTTTACTTGGTCAATTGCAATGGTAGTTTGGGGACGTAACGGACTATAGGGGAAGCGTGGAAAATCCATTCCTGAATATTTTGGCTTTACTGGCCTTATTACTACTAGTAGCTGTTACTGGTGGTGTTGGTTATTTAACCCTAGCAGATTGGCGCGATCGCCGTCGCCGAGAAGACGAAAAACGCGAAATCCGGCGCAGCTCTCCCAAACGGCGATAATTCACTCACAATTAACAACTATTTTTGTAGGGACATGAGTATATCGTGTCCCTACGTTGTTGTATAAAAAAAATAATTAATGTTAAGTTATTATTCAATAGGGTGATTCTATAATCAGGTAAAAAATTTTCAATATGGAAAATCTCCCTGGATATCGAGAAACCTGCTCACAGAGCAGCAATAAAACTAAATCCTAGACAATAACTAAACAAGTCTGATATGACCTCCCCTCTATCTCACAGTGACAAACAGAAAACTCTCTCTGGGGTAATTTCCCGCATGCGTGAGTCTCTGGATATAGACACCATTTTTAAAACCACAGTCACAGAAGTCCGCCAACTTTTAAATACTGACCGGGTAGGGGTATTTCGTTTTTATCCTAACTTGGGATGGGAAGGGAAATTTATCTATGAAAATGTGGCACAAGAATGGAATTCGGCATTAAAAGCTCAACTGCATGACCACTGCTTTGCTGGAGAATTTGCTGGACTGTATCAGCAAGGGCGAATTAACGTCACAGAGGATATCTATCAAGCTGATATGAGCAAATGCCATATCCAGATGCTAGAAGCGTTTCAAGTCCGTGCCAATATAGCTTCGCCTTTGATGAAGGGCAAAGATTTATGGGGATTGTTGTGTATTCATCAATGTAGCGGCCCTCGCCAATGGAACACATCAGAAATTGAGTTTGTGCAACTAATTGCCGAACATCTGGGGGTAGCTTTGCAGCAAGCAGACTACTTAGAACAGGTAAAAATCAAATCGGCACAACTAGCAGAAGCAAAAGCCAGAGAAAAAGCAGCAGAATGGCAGAAAACTATAGCCATAACCGTAGAAAAAATTCGTCAAACTCTTGACATAGAAATAATTTTTCGCACCAGTACCGCCGAAATCCGCAAGTTGTTGAATGCTGACCGTGTAGCTATTTATCGTTTCAATCCAGATTGGAGTGGTGAATTTGCTTTTGAATCTGTGGGAGATGGTTGGACTTCCCTCGTTGGTCAGCAATCACAACAACCAAAAATACGTGAAAATATTAGTGAATGTACTGTTAAAGATTTAGCGAAAATTCCCGAAATAGATACTTATTTACAAAATACAGCCGGTGGTCGCTTTACTAGAGGTGAAGTTTATCGTATTTGTAATGATATTTACAATGCAGATTTTAGTGAGTGTTACCTAAAAGTTTTAGAGACTTATCAGGCCAAAGCTTATGTAATCATCGCTATTTACCAAAATCAAACACTCTGGGGCTTGTTAGCAGTATACCAAAACACAGGAACTCGTGTTTGGCAAGAAGATGAAGTTTATTTGTTGACTCAAGTAGGCGCTCAATTAGGTGTAGCTTTGCAGCAAGCAGAATTTTTGCAACAAATGCAAAGACAAGCAGCAGAAATCAGCAAAGCTGCGGAAAGGCAAAAAGCACTGGCGAACACTGTAGAAAAAATTCGCCAATCTCTGGATATTGATACTATTTTTAAAACCACGACTCAAGAAGTATTACAGCTATTAAAAGTAGAAAGAGTCGCAATTTATCGCTTTGACTCGGACTGGAATGGTGAATTTGTTGCTGATTCCATTGTTGATGATCAGACACCAGTGGTTAAGCCACAACCTATAACGGAACGTCTTCCATCCTTAGATCAGCAAGGGAAGTACACACAGAATGAAGTCTTTGTGCCAATAATTGCTCAGGGGGAAAAACTCTGGGGATTGTTAGTAGCTTATCAAAACTCCCAGCCCCGTTATTGGCAGGAAGAGGAAATAAATTTGCTGACACAGATTGGTGTACAACTGGGGGTAGCATTACAGCAGGCCGAATCTTTACAACAGGTGAAAAACCAAGCCAAAAAACTGTCTCAAGCGGCCAAACGAGAACGCAAAGCAGCACAAAGAGAAAAAACCTTGGCTGCAACTGTAGAAAAGATTCGTCAGTCTCTGGATATTGATACCATTTTTAAAGCTACTACTCAAGAAGTTCAACGACTTTTAGAAGTTGATCGAGTTACAATCTATCGCTTTAATGCTGATTGGAGTGGCGAATTTGTGGCTGAATCATTAACCCCATCTTTGACATCAGAACCAGAGATTCTGCCGATGATTACAGATGAATATTGGCAATCAACTCAAGGTTCAGACTTTGCTAATGGTAAAATTTTAGTTATTCCAGATACTGCTCAAATCAATAGTCATCAAAATTATATTCCCCTGACTACATCAACTTTAACTAGGGCATTGATGATCGTGCCAATTTTTCAAGGCGAGAAACTATGGGGATTGTTATCAGCGTATCACAACATCACACCTCGGAACTGGCAAGAGGATGAGATAGATTTGCTAGTACAGATTGGTACTCAATTAGGCGTGGGAATTCAGCAAGCAGAATTACTAGAACAAACTCAACGGCAAAAAGAAGCGATCGCACATACCCTAAAGGAATTGAAACAAGCTCAAAGCCAGTTAATTCAAAGTGAAAAGATGGCAGGCTTAGGTCAGCTAGTTGCCGGAATAGCACATGAAATTAATAACCCAATTACCTTCATTGACGGCAATATTTGTCATATTAATGAACATACGGCAAATTTATTTAAATTGTTGCGTTTTTATCAGCAAAAATATCCTCAAGCAGAAGACGAAATTGAAAAACTAGCAGCAGAATTGGATTTAGATTTCATTGTGGATGACTTGCCCAAAATTCTTACTTCTATCAGCATGGGAGCAGATCGAATTTCAAAATTAGTTCTGTCTTTGCGGATTTTTTCTCGGCTTGACGAATCAGGAATAAAGTATGTTGATCTTCACGAAGGTATTGATAGCACCCTATTAATTTTAAAACATCGACTGCGACCACAGAGTGATTTTTTTGCGATTGAAGTAGTTAAAGAATATGGTGATTTGCCTCAAGTTCTTTGTTATGCATCTCAGATGAATCAGGTATTTATGAATATATTTAATAATGCTATTGATTCTTTGGAAGAGGCATTAGCAGATCAAATCATCACTACAAAACCTAAAATTTGTATTCATACAGAAGTCATAGCACAAAATAGGATTTTAATTCGGATTATTGACAATGGTTGTGGTGTACCTGATAATCTGCGATCGCGCATTTTTGAACCTTTCTTTACTACTAAACAACCTGGTAAGGGTACTGGGTTAGGTTTATCTATTAGTTATCAAATTATTGTAGAAAAACACGGTGGTAAAATAGAGTGTATTTCTGAATTTGGTAAAGGTTGTGAGATTGCCCTAGAAATCCCCATAAAACAATCAGTTCATTGAGGCAAATCAAAGGGCATAAAAGTTTTGTTGATGAGAAAGGGAATAGGGAACAGTTTCAGCTATCTGTCAT
>NZ_JAYGHH010000012.1:49801-86121 GCF_034931045.1 Nodularia sp. UHCC 0506 | reverse complement strand
GGCGAAGCCTTGCAACTACTTTCGGATTGATCAGCCTTAAACCTGCGATTTATCTGGGTTTTATATTTATTCACCAAACCCTAAATAAATCCAATGTCCTAAATACTCAGTTCTTTAATAATATGTAATGCCACAAATTTAACTAAATCTGCCAGCCCTTCTTGAGTCTTTAAATTTGTCAGAAGAAAAGGTTTATCACCACGCATTTTCTGAGTATCCCGTTTCATCACATCTAAATCGGCACCAACATAGGGCGCAAGATCAACTTTATTAATTACCAACAAATCAGATTTAGTAATACCGGGGCCACCTTTGCGGGGAATCTTATCACCTGCGGCCACATCGATCACGTAAATTGTTAAATCTACTAATTCGGGACTAAAAGTAGCTGCTAAATTATCGCCACCACTTTCTAGAAATACTAAATCTAAATCTATAAATTGGTGTTCTAATTGTTCAATAGCAGCCAAATTCATGGAAGCATCTTCACGAATCGCTGTGTGAGGACAACCACCAGTTTCTACTCCCAAAATTCTATCGCTTGTTAAGGCTTGAGAACGTACCAAAAATTGAGCGTCTTCTTGGGTATAAATATCATTGGTGACTACAGCAATTTGATACTGTTCACGTAAGGCTTTACATAAAGCATCAACTAAAGCCGTCTTTCCCGAACCTACTGGGCCAGCCACCCCAACACGCAATGCACTCATCTTTCTATGTCTAACTCCTAAACAACCTTGTATACTGGGTTTCATGCTGCATACTTGCTAACGACAAACCCCAACTACAACAGCTGAGTTCATCATCCTTCAAAGCTAGTATTTCTGCTAAGGCGGTGCTAATAAATGGTTGTAAATCTAGTAATAATTCTTGTCCCGCAGTTTGACCAAGGGGAATGAGTTTTACTCCAGCCGTAATCAAATTACTTGCCCAACTTTGCAGATATGCTAGTAAAGCAGCTTGAATATTTATTTGCCAATGAGCAACAGCAATGCCAAAAGCGATCGCATAATTGCAAGGATTACCCACTGCCTTGAATAAAGGTACAGTATCTGGTTGTAGTTTATCAAGTAATTGGGTCAGCGATCGCCCCATCTGCCAACTAGATGCCCGTAATTCTTGGGTTTCCCTAGCAGCAGATAACCACATATTCCAATGAGATAAACCTGAAATGTCGCCTATAGTTGCCAATTTTACAGACCTTACCATCACCGCCGCATCTAACCGAATTGCTCCATAATGTAGTTCTGCTTCTAACCAATGTTTAAGACTAGCTGGATCTGAAATCATGCCCTTTTCCACCAGCATTTCTAAGCCTTCAGAATAGCTATATGCTCCCACAGGTAAGCTAGGACTGGCTAACTGCAATATGTATAAAAAATTGGCATCAGTGAGGGTGATGGTGTCCATAAGCGCCTAATTCTGGCTGAAATGGTAAGGTTTCTTCTGTAATTTCTAGTCCCAGTTGTTCTAACATTGTGCGTAAAACTGAATCTGGTAATAAGCGTAGATAGCTAGAGGTAATTTCTACGGGTACATGGCGATTTCCTAAATGGTATGCTGCGCGCATTAATAAAAGCGGTGTTTGAGCAAAAACTGTTAACACTGTTTCTGGTTTGGCAGTAATTCTAATTAAACTGCTATTGGTTGCGTCTTGTAAAATATCACCATCTCGCAGTAAAGTTCCTCTAGGCAAACGCAAAAATACAACTTTGCCATCTTCGGTTTCAAAGCGATGACGGCTGCGGCTGCGTTCTTCTGATGTTAGTGCTAGGGTGAAAGACACGGAAACTTCAGGGTTAGGCGGGTGACGTTGGGTCAAGGTTAGCATCATTCATCAAATTCCAATGTTACTTATTACCGAAGTCATTTCACCCCACCCCCAGCCCCTCCCTGCAAGCGAGGAGGGGGATAAAACATAGCTTGGGTAAGGTTTCCTGGTTTAATAAGTTATCAAACAGACACTAAGCGTCGTAAGGATTCAGCCCGGCGCTTGGCAATGCTGTTATTGGGATCAAATTTTAGTGCTTCTTCATACATTTGTAACGCCTGAGTGGTTAATTTTTTCTTTTCGTAGGCGTGTCCCAAGTTATTCAGTGCTGTCACGTAGTTTGGTTTACGTTTGATAGCTTCTTTATACTGGCGAATTGCTAAGTCATATTGCTCTTGACTAAAATAAACATATCCTAGTCCGTTGTAAATAGGGGCGCTGTCTTCTACCTCTTCTTCTTCTTCGGCAGCTTTCATTGCTTTTTGAAATAGCACTATCGCTTGTGAAAATAATTGTTTCTCTGAATAAATGCTGGCTAACTCGTAATATTCTTGAGCTGTACCTTTTTCTTTCTCCAGTTTCTTGCGTAATCTTGCTAAAGCACTTTCACGCCTGCGAGTTTTGAAAATTTGGCGGAAGACATTCACAACTGCGAATGAAAGCAGACCTACAAAAATTGAAAGATAAATAATGACTAAATTTTTATCCATTGTCTGCAAACACAAATATTAAAAGCTACTTCTGTCTCTATTATCTAACACTTGGGAGATGCTGGAAATCAGGGAGATATTTCTTCACTTTATGATTGAAATTTTTTTAAGGTAAGCCCCAATATTTAATACGTTCTTTGAGCCAACCTTCTGCTATATATTGAGCGATCGCTTCATTTACTTGCCGTCTTAACTGATCATACTGCAATCCCTTGGGCATGACTACAGATAAGGGTTCAGTTGATAGCTTGGTGGGTAACAGCCGATATTGGGGATATTTTTGCACCCAACCACTCAGAACACTGGCATCGGCAGCAAATGCGACTACTGTATTATTTTCTGTGAGCGATCGCCCTTCTTGATATGAATCAACTCCCACTAACTCTGCTTTTGGCACATAGTAACGCACTTGGGCAATTGTGCTGGAGTTCCTGATGACGGCAATTTTCTTGTTGGCTAAATCACTTAGCTGACTCACAGCAGCATCTTTTGTGACTATAACAGCACCATCAAAGTAGTAAGGAACACTGAAACTGACTAACCGGGCGCGGGATTCTGTCGCTGTGACTCTAGCGATCGCTAAATCCACTTGATTATTTAAGACTACAGACAAGCGATCGCGGTTGACTACTGGCTGGAATCTGACAGCATCCGCTTTCCCTAACAAATCCAACGCCAGACGCTTTGCCAAGTCAATTTCTAAACCTTGTAAATTACCGTCAACATCTCTAAATCCCAAAGGACGCAAGTTATCTTTGACGGCGATAGTTAAATAACCTCTGCGCTGAATCTCAGGCATTTGGGCGGCAGATGCCATAAATCCCCAGGAAAAGCAGACAATACAAAATATAGTAGCGGATAATACCAGATGTAACTGATTAATTTTTAGCCCCTCGGCTACGCTCAGGGCAAGCCATCTGTTACATCGGTACTTCATCCGTTACCATCCTTATGCTTTAGCTTGAAGTGCCAATTCCGCAACTTTGCCGAAACTAGCTGGATCGAGAACTGCCAATTGTGCCAACATTTTGCGATTGAGTTGGATATCAGCTTTTTTGAGATTGCCAATCAACTGACTGTAACTTAAACCATGTTGCCTTGCAGCAGCATTGATCCGGGCAATCCACAGACGACGGAAATCGCGCTTTTTCTTTTTGCGATCGCGGTAAGAACTGCGAAGCGCCTTCATTACCTGTTGGTTAGCGGTTCTAAACAAAGTGGAATGAGAACCACGAAAACCTTTAGCTAACTTGAGAATTTTATTGCGGCGTTTACGAGCTACATTACCGCGCTTTACTCTGGTCATAGTCTATTTCCTGAAAAACTTACAAATAAGGAAGCATCAAACGCACGTTGTCTTCATCACGTTCGTGTACAAGTGTGGACTTGGACAAGCTACGCTTTTTGCTAGAAGACTTGTGTTCTAAAAGGTGATTTTTGAAAGCTTTGCGACGCACAATCTTACCGTTACCAGTGGCACGGAACCGTTTGGCCGCTGCTTTACGAGTCTTGAGTTTAGGCATGGTCTGACTTTAATTCGACACAATCCATAATTATATACTATAGGAATCCGGTTTGGTTTATGAATTTACTCGTAGAGGTAGGGAACAGGGAACAGGGAAGAAGGAATCAAGGAATAGGTCGTTTTGTATGGCTTGCGTGGCGTAAGCTATCAAAATTCAAATAGGAGTCCTATATTTACGGGAATGTTCATTGAAATTAAAGATTTAAGCCAGTGTAACTACACATTCAGGAAACTGACGTTTTAAGGCTGGAAAAACGGGACAAGGTACTTGTTCTTGTAAATTTTCTGGTTTACTCCAGGTAAAAGGCGCTTGCTGTGATGCAGACATCCACAATAACCGCTTGGCTCGTGTCATGGCAACGTAGAGTAAACGATATTCTTCAGAGGTTTTTAAATGTTTTGCCTGTTCCCAGGCTTGGGAGACATTAGGTATATTAAATTCACCGTGGATTGCAGTGCGAATTTGGGCGCGCGCTACTTCTGATAAAGTAAAGTCGCCTAGAAACTGGCTTTTGGGAGGAACCCAAAATTTACCAGGAATTAAGTTTTCATGTAGAAAGGGCATAAATACATAGTCCCAATCCAACCCCTTAGCTTTGTGCATGGTGATAATTGTCAGTTGACCGCCACGGGTATAACGCGCGTCTAAATCATCTGCTTCCACTGCTTCAAACCGTTCAGAAGAAACGATTTCACTTAAAGCTGATAGCATTGCCTCCATTGAATTGTTCTCAGCTATTTGCTGGTTTACCCGTTCGGCGAGTTTGTCAGCAGTTGCCAGTTCAGCTTGTTCATACCTTAAAGTTAAAGCCAAAAAAGCAATCAGCTGATATAAAGGCAGTTCTAACCGGGCGCGGAGTAAACTCCGACACAAATGTGCGGCTTTTTGGACTGTATCTGACTGGAGTTCTGCCAGGGGGCTGGGATACAAAAATTCTTCTGGGAGACTAGCAAGGGCGTTGAGGTCTTGGGTAGGAATTAATTGACGCTGTACCAATACTTCTAAAGCTGCTTTGAGGTAATCAGGAGAATGGGGGCGATCGCAAAATTGCAATAATCCCAACATTTCTTGGGGGATATGAGAACGGCGATCGCTTTCACTTACGTCATAAAGTGTAATTTTATGCTCCTTACACACAGGAGTTAACATCTCCGTTAGCCAGCGTCCTTGGCGATGTTCTCGCACCAAAATAGCCCCACTAATTTCTTTAGAATCTGGAGTAAATAATTCAACCACTCTTTGAGACAATAATTCAACTGTGTGATAAATATCACGGGGAGTATAAAGTTCTAGTCCTCTTCCCACTGGTAATGGATTGGCATTTGTTTGAGGATCACTAATATTAACGGGGCGGATATTTTGAGAACGAAAGGGGAGTGGTTGATTTTTGAGTTGATAAAAGCTGTTTACCCATTCTAGGGCGAAGTTAGCGGCGGCAATGATAATTCGGGTACTGCGTCCAGCTTGATCCATTGTGGCTAATTTACCAAGGCGATCGCACACACCGCAAAACTCCCGAAAATAAATCGGATCAGCAGGTGTAAAAGTCGAGTTAATCGCTTGATTAGGATCACCAACTCGCACTAATTGGAGTGCTGAGTAGGGAAAGTGCTGAGTGCTGAGTGCTGAGTGCTGAGTAAGTTTCTTCTCCCCTGCACCCTGCCCCCTGCCCCCCTGCCTGTTATCCCCTGCTTCTTCCCCCTGATTAGTTGCTAAAATCTCTAACAGCTGTGTCTGTAAGGGGCTAGAATCCTGGGCTTCGTCTTCAAAGACGGCAAAAACTTGATTTTGCTCAATGCGACGGGTGCTTTCATTTTCTAAGACACGCAGAGAGGCTAAAATCATATCGTCGTAATCGTATCTATCACGCGATCGCATTAAATTTTGATATTGTTCATACAATCCCGCCGCTACCCGCAAAATTCCATATTCATCGGTAGTTTTTTGACTCCATTCCCGCAGTTTTTCCGGCAATATTCCCGAACTTTTCGCTTCATGAATAACTGTATTGGCTAAATCTGGTAAAATTTCTGTTCGCAAAACTGACTGACGACGTAATCTTTCTGTCTCTTCACCATCAAATTGATGCCCTTCTAGCAACCGAGAATAAGGTTCTGGATTGTCATTAATCCATTGTTCTACAGCTGTGCGAATAAAACGGTGACTTTGGTTGGGTGTAATTAATGTGACATTTTCTAATTCTAAACCTGAGAAATTAGGGTGACGACTGGCAATATTTAAGGCTAAACCATGTAGGGTATAGACAGCAAAGCCCGTGGGAGGTAAAGATAATTGTTTTAAGTATCCGCGAATTTTTAATTTAATATTGGCAGCTGCGGAACGCGTAAAGGTAACAACTACAATGTGACGACGGGTAGATGGCCGTGATTCAGCAGAGATTTGGTGTTGACGGGCGATCGCGATCGCTACTGCTGCGGCCATACCAGTAGATTTACCAGCCCCAGGAACGGCGGAAATAGCCAATGGCCCCAATTGCCAATCAGCCATCTGTTGTTGTCCTGGGCGTAGTTGATTGCGGATTTCTACAATCTTCTCTTGTAATTGTGACTGGAGAGATTCTTGAGGCACAGTAGCCGTAAAATAAGCGTCTGACATAAAGTTTTAGATTTTAATTGAAATTATCAAACCGCAGATTGAGCATCTTTCAGGATAAATAATGGCAAATCGCAAACCGTATCTACATTATCTATGTTTAGCTGGAGCAATTGCCCTTGGTGCTGTGTTGCGTTTTTGGCATTTAGGCTTAAAACCTCTGTGGATGGATGAGGTAATTACTGCTATTTTTAGTTTGGGAAAAAATTACCATGATTTGCCTTTAGATGTTTTATTTCCTTTACCACGTGTCCAGGAAATTTTTACTTTCCAAGCTGGGGTTAGCTGCCATCAAATTGCCGAAAATTTAGCTAATCAGTCTACCCATCCGCCGTTGTTTTTTTGTGGAATGTACAGTTGGTTAGGGTGGATGACTCCTTTGGGTTCAGAGTGGGTGGCAAAATTGCGATCGCTATCAGCTGTATTTGGTGTGGGTGCGATCGTCGCCATTTATGGGGTCAACCGCATAGCTTTTTACTCTGCATCAGGAATCATCGCCGCATTCATTATGGCTATTTCTCCTTTTGCTGTGTACCTTTCTCAAGAAGCACGCCACTACACCATGCCCATGTTCCTGATTACTTTAGCGTTATTAGGACTAATCAAAATTCAGCAGGATATTTTTGAGAATAAACGTATCAGACTTTGGGTGGTAATTTTATGGTCGATTGTTAATATCATTGGTCTTTATATTCACTACTTTTTCATTTTGGTTTTTATTGCCGAAGTTATGACATTATTAATATTAATATATTTAAGTAAAAGCCAAATTCACAGAAAACACCAATTTTACCTAAATTTAATTTTATCAATTACTGGCGTTGTAATTAGTTTTCTTCCCTGGTTGCGGGTGATGTTAAATCATTTCCAGAGTGCCGAAACCAATTGGCTACCTGCTACAATGCACATTGCACCACTATATCAAACTGTAATTAGTTGGATATTAATGGTAATTGCTTTACCTGTAGAAAATCAGCCTCTGCTAATTACAATTGGCTCTGGCTTTTTGATGATAATTTTTGCTTTATGGTTAGGGTGGCAGGTATACCAAGGTTTAAAACTGCTGTGGTTAGATCATAAAACTCAGTTAGCAACATTAACACTTTTAAGTTTTACTATTGTTGTATTGATCCAATTTTTTGCCATAGCCTATTTACTAGGTAAAGATATAACTATTATTCCCCGCTATAGCTTTGTTTATTATCCCAGCTTTTGCGCTTTGTTAGCAGCTAGTATTAGCAAAATGCACCAGCAAAAATTCATCATTTTGTTTGTTGGTATTCTTAGCTGTGTTTTTGTCGTTTCTAACTTATCGTTTCAAAAGCCTTTCCAGCCTGAACAAGTTGCTCAAAACATGAATTTAGATCCTTCTGTCCCAATCATGCTGGTAGTAGGATACAACAATTATCAGGATGTGGCTTTGGGATTAAGTTTTGCTTTAGCGTTAGAAAAAGTTAGAAGTAACACAAATACTACTGTTAAAGCTAGTTTCAATAACTTTGATAGTGTTGCTTTTTTTCCAAGATATCAGAATTCACCTGCTTTTTGGAACCAGCTTGATGAAATGCCAAAATTGGCAACATCTCAGATAAATTTATGGTTAGTTGGCCCAGGAATGAAAAAACGAGACTATCCCCAAGAGGTGGGGTTATTTGGGGATAGTATTTGTACAATAGACACGACACAACACCATCGCATAGGTGTTCCCTATCAACTTTATCGGTGCAACAAGATGAAACTTTAGTCCCCATTAGGGGCGGGTTTACAAAATCATTTAAGATGAATGATGATATTACTAAACCCGTCCGTACCATCCAATTTCCAATTCTTGGTCAAATCAATTCAAAATGCAGAAGAAATAAAATTTTTAATTCAAAAAAGTTCATTTACTCATCAATTTGCCAGGAATCTTTACTTATTACATCATCGAAAATTTTCTTAGGACGCACAATTACAATAATTCGCCCCAATAGAGGAATTTCTGGCTCGGTTTCAAACCACTGAAAGTCTAATTTACCGTTGTGTTCCACAACAAAGTAGCTGGAGTCATCCCATTGTCGCCCGGCGCGATCTACAGCCACTAATATTGGTTTTGGCAGATTTTTTTCCTGGTTGGGGAGGCGATCGCTACTACAAAAAATCGCTACGGGGTCTTCTGCATTTAATAACACTTGCCAACCCGGTAAAGGTACCCAAGCTTGTTCGCCGGCAAACTTGACTAAACCAAATGGCTCAATGGTTTCTACCATAGGTACATTTTGTAAATCTTGTGCTGTTAATGGGAATTCTCCCACTACTGGCACAATCCGAGGCAATTCTTCTTCTGACTCAAATCGATAAAAAGGCAGAATCGGGGCTGAACGCTGAGAAACTACCGTAAAATCAACAAGTAATTGTTCTATTTGCTTTCTAGCTGTGGGGGTGTGAGCAAAACGTAAACCTTTAGCAATGAAGCGCGATCGCTCTTGCAAATCTGTATATTGCCGTGCTAGTTTCCAAGCTTGATAAGCCACAGCATCCCCTGGATGGGCGGTAAAACCTTCTGGTAAACGTGGGAATCGAGAAAAATCTTTAATTGCTTTTGCTACTTCTCGCGCTTCCTCAAGATCCAATTTGTGGATAAAGGTAAGTTCAGCTGCGGCAGCTCGTTCTTCGTGGGTAAGTAAGCGTAATTCATACAAAACATCACTACCCCGTGTCGTGTAGTGTGCTTGTGTAGATTCGGAAGCGCCACCTTGTGCTAAAGAACTATAAACTTGGGAGCCAACAATTACCTGATTTTGTTGAATTGGCTCAAATCCAGTTTCCTCAAAAATTTGCTGGGGATTGTAACCAGATTTTTGCAAGGAGGCGATCGCTGCTCCCCACTCTACCCAGTTACCTTGTTTTTGCCTCAGCTTTCGTAGTAATTCTTTAACTACATCGTCGTTTACAGCATTTTCATGAACATTTTCAGGTAGATTAGTCATAATTCTGGCGTGGGAGCTTCAACTTCAGAAGGTAATTAATTTTTGTGCCGGGAACCCTAATTGTAATCTTTAACAGTTGTAGACATGATCAATCATCTGTAAGCAGACAAGATTCATGGTCGTCGCTACAATCTTCTTTTGGTATAAAGGATAGGAGATGAGTTATTTTGTCGCTAGGTAAAAACAAATTTAGTATAAAATAATTAATAAAATATCCAAATCTCAGTAAAATATCTAAATCTCAGTGTACAACAGACTTGGAACTTTTGACTGCAAATGAGCAACATTTATTTATACTAAGCTAATTCTAGCTCAGAGATTAGACTTACTCATAATAAGTTTGAACTATGCTGAATTACAGTCGTAAATTCACGCAAGGCTTAATCGTTATTTTCAATTAATGTGGGTATGGAATATCACAATATGGCTAATACTGGTAGTAATGATTTCATGGATAATCCTATTGCTGTAACTGATACAATTCGCGGTCAATTATCAACTTTGGAAAAATCAAAAAGACTCAAAATTCTTGTAGTTGACGATGAGCCAGATAATCTTGATTTGCTTTATCGCACATTTCGGCGGGACTTTAATGTTCTCAAAGCTGATAGTGGTGTCAATGCCCTAAAAGTATTGGCAACAGAAGGGGAAGTAGCGGTGATCATCTCCGATCAGCGAATGCCAGAAATGAAAGGAACTGAATTTCTCAGTAAAACTTTGCCTCAGTTTCCAGATACTGTCAGAATTATCCTCACAGGATTTACTGATATCGAGGACTTGGTAGAAGCGATTAATGCTGGGCAGGTATACAAATATATTACCAAGCCTTGGGACCCAGGAGAACTGAAGGCAGTGGTACAAAGAGCCGCAGAAACTTACGGCTTACTCAAGCAACGCACAGAAGAATTACGCCGTGCGAACGCTCAAATGGCATTGCTAACTGTTTTAGTGCAGGTAACTCAAGCAGCTCATAGCTTAGATGAAACTTTAACACCAATTGCTACCGTATTTAGTGAAAGTTTCACGGCAGACAGCTGTATTTTGCAATTAGCTCAAGAAAATCAGCTCATAGCAACTCAAGGTTTTTATTCTCGTTTGGGTACTCTAGAAAACTGGTTAGATCAAGATCCACTGACAAGTGAAGCGATCGCCACAGGGCAAATGCAAATTTCGTTAGATGTACCAAAAGATACAAAACTAGCTGATATAAATCACTATCAAAATGCTGGTGTGCAAGCACATTTAGTTATTCCTATTACTTACCGCAATAATATGCTAGGGATTTTATCCCTCCAGTGGCAAAAACCTTGCTCTTTGCGAGAAGATGAATTAAGTCTGGTTCGTTTATCAGCAGAACTAGTGGCGATCGCCCTGACTAGTAGTGGCTGTGAACCACCAAAGATTTAACAAGTGAAACAACATTAATTCAACCCCACGGATAAATCCGGGGGTTATTTAATTTTGAATTTTGTTAAGTCTTGGCGGGCATAACTGCGCTTACCGTGCAGCGTCTTTGATAGCGCCGCGTGGCGTTAGCCATAGGAGATATTACCTGCTGGATATATTTTTAGTCGGAAGTTTTAACTAATGAATCAAGAAATTCGCGACATTTTTGACCGTATTGCTCCAGTTTATGATGACTTGAATAATTGGTTGAGTTTGGGACAACATCGTATATGGAAAGAAATGACAGTCAAATGGAGTGCAGCTCAATCAGGAGATACCTGCCTAGATTTATGTTGTGGGAGTGGTGATTTAGCCTTCCGGTTGGCTAGATATGTGGGAACTACAGGACAGGTCTATGGTGTGGATTTTTCGCCCAATCTCCTAGCAGCTGCTCAAGCACGCTCCCAAAACCAATACCCGCAACAGACGATTTCTTGGATAGAAGCCGATGCACTCAATTTGCCCTTTGATGATCACTACTTTGATGCCGCCACAATGGGTTATGGTTTAAGAAATGTTACAGATATCCCCCGCAGTCTGCAAGAATTGTACCGAGTCCTCAAGCCTGGTGCTAAAGCGGCAATTTTAGATTTTCATCGTCCCAAAAATCAGCAGCTTCGGGCTTTTCAGGAATGGTATTTAAGTAGTATAGTTGTACCAATTGCCCAACACATGGGTTTAAAAGAAGAATATGCTTATATCAGTCCCAGCTTAGATCGTTTCCCCAATGGACAAGAGCAAATAGAGTTAGCTCGTCAAGTTGGTTTTACATTGGTTACACACTACCCCATTGCGAACGATATGATGGGAGTGCTGGTAGTCAGTAAATGAGTGATGAATTAGAAGTTTTGCATTAAACTCATCACTTATCGCTCATCAATTCTATTTTTCCTAATTTTTATTTTGGATTGGTCTCACCTCTGGTTTTATTTATTACCCCCGGTGCTGGGTGGCATTATTGGCTATTTCACTAACGATATAGCCATCAAAATGTTATTTCGTCCCTACCGAGCAATTTATATAGCTGGGCGAAAAGTACCGTTTACTCCTGGATTGATTCCTCGCAACCAGGAACGTCTGGCTAAGAACATTTCTAATACAATTATGGGGTCGTTGCTGACTCCAGGCGAATTGCAAAATCTGGCGCGACGCTTGTTACAGACAGAACGCGTACAGTCGGCAATTTTGTGGTTATTGCAATTAGCGATTGAACAAATCAAAGTTGAGAAAAACGAGAAAAGCGCCAAAATTGTGGCGGGAATTTTACGCGATTTGTTAGGAGAATCATTACCTCGGTTGCTCAAAGTTTTGGCAAGGAGAGAAGATTTTTTAGAGCCGCAAATCAATCAAATTTTTGACCAGGTATTGCTGGAATTACAACTGAGTGAAGAACAATCGACAAGGTTAGCTGATTGGTTAATACAGGTAGTTTTACCTCCAGATGTATTACGGCAAATAATTATTGATTTTTTGACTGATCGCACTATTCAAACTATTGATGAAAGCTTTCGGGAAAAGACCAGTGGAACTTATTGGGTAGTCGCAAATTTATTTGGATTACGTAATACTCTCACCAGGCTGAGAACTTTTTGTTTAGATGAAAAAGATACTACTAATGCTCGTTTAGAGGAATTAATTCAAGTTTTGCAAATGCGCGATCGCTTGAAAAGAGTCCTGTTAGAGTTATCATTACAAAACTTGCCCATTGGCACAGTGCGCCAACTGAGGAAGACGACACGCGAGAGTGTACGTCATTATATCCAATCCAGTGGAGGTGATTTACTCCAAGGATTAACTGGTTCTGTAAATTGGGAAAATATAGCCACATTGCTACTTAACCGTCTCAGCGCTTCACCTGTTCTGAGTTCTTCCTTAGAAGTTGTCAGTCAAGAGTTAGCTAAAATTTTAGAGAAATACTTAGAAAAAGATTTAGAAAAAATTGTAGCCCAGGTAATTCCCATATTATCGATAGACCAAGTAATTGTTGATCGAGTAAAATCAACTTCACCTGCTGATTTAGAGGCTGCAATTGAGGGAATTGTCAAGAATGAATTACAGGCAATTGTCACTTTAGGCGGTGTATTAGGTTTTATTATAGGTATATTGCAAGTAGGAATTTTAATATTTACCCAAGCTTAGTTTTGATGATTATAGCTGCGCTTACCGCGTAGCGTTAGCCATAGGAAATATTACGAATTACGTAAAGCCCTGACGGGCATAGCTGCGCTTACCGCGTAGCGTTTCCGCAGGAAATATTACGAATTACGCATTACAAATTACGAATTACGAATTACGAATTACGAATTACGAATTACAAATTACAAATTACGAATTACGAATTACGAATTACGAATTACAAATTACAAATTGCGTAGTTTTTTTTGTGTTAACTAAAAAAATATTGACTTATTATTAATATAATAAATTTTATCAATGACTAAACAAATTTTTAGTTAAGATGTCAGTCATTAATTATGATGGTGAGCCGTGAATCGTTCAACGCAATCAAAACCTTCGTCTAAAAAACCGCGTCAGGTGCGCGATGCAGAGGCGACAAAAAAGCAAATTCTCGATGCAGCAGAAGCGGAGTTCTCCAGAAACGGGCTGAGTGGGGCGCGGACAGAAGCGATCGCCAAAGGTGCAGGAGTCACCACAGCGATGATTTATTACTACTTCCAGAACAAGGAAGGGTTATATAAAGCGGTTTTGCAGCGTCCAGTAGTGGAAATATCTGAAGGGGTGCAACAGCTAAATTTGGATCAGTTTCCAGCAGATGCAGCCTTAAAAATGCTGATTAAACAGGTGATTGCTTACGAAGTGGTGCATCCACAACGAGGAATGCTGTGGTTTCAAGAAGCAAACCAAAATCAGGGTAAATATTTTAAGTTGGGGAATTGGGAAGAAAATTTTGGGTACGTGATCAAAATTTTAGAACGGGGAATGGCTGAGGGTTGTTTCCGTCAGATTGATCCGTTTCTTGTCACTCTCCAAATTGCGGGAATTTGTAATTTTTATTTCAACGCCCACGAAAACCTCAAGCATATTAGACCAGATTTGCAACTACTGGCTCCAGAAATGATTGAGCAGTACTCTGAAGAAGCAGTTAATTTGATTTTGGCTGGTGTGCGAAGGGGAGTAGAAGAAGCAGGGGAGCAGGGAGCAGGGAGCAGGGGGGAGAAGACGGTAACTTCCCAATGACTAATGACTAATGACCATTTTGACTTGCTTTTAATTTGGGGTAAGCAATACGCTTGTGGTGAAATTGCTGCCAAACATCGACAAAGATTTGACTGATTTCTGACATTTCTTCCCGTGTTAGCCCTGAATCTACCATTTGATTGTCTTGCCATTTGGCACGGAGAATATTATTGAGCATGGCTAAGGCTTGTTCTGGGGTGGCATCTTTAAGCGATCGCAGTGCCGCTTCGCAGGAGTCTGCTAACATAACTATGCCGGTTTCCCGTGATTGGGGAATGGGGCCGTCATAGCGAAAATCTGCTTCATCTACTATTAAATTGGGATCTTCCTGAGACATTTGCTGTGCTTGGTGATAGAAATAGGCAATCAACATCGTTCCTTGATGCTCAGGAATAAAAGCTTGAATCGCTGTGGGTAAAAGGTGTCTTTGCGCCATGACTAAGCCTTCCGTCACGTGCTTTTTGATAATTGCGGCACTCTTCCAAGGATCTTGAATCTCTGTTTCATGTTTATTTGGCCCCCCCATTTGATTTTCAATAAAGCCCAGAGGGTCGTGCATTTTGCCGATATCATGATAGAGAGTTCCAGCCCTGACCAATTCTACATTACAGCCCAACTTTTTGGCCGCAGCTTCAGCTAAAGTAGCCACTAACAAGGTGTGCTGAAAGGTTCCAGGGGTTTCAGTGGCTAGTCGTTTTAATAAGGGGCGATTCGGATTGGCTAGTTCAGCTAATCGAATAGGGGTAACTAAATCAAATACCTTTTCTAAATAAGGACTTAACCCCAAAGCCACAATACTCCAGGCTAAACCGGATAAAGCAAATAATCCTGATTTTTGAAGTACAACATACCAAGCTCCGCCAAATGCTGCACCGATGAGGAGATTCATAATCAGGTATATACCTCCATGAGTGACGGCGATCGCTACACCTAATAATGCTAATTCTTCACGCGATCGCAATTTTTGCGCCATACTACTACCCAATATTCCCGCCGCCCCACCAGCCAACAGCGAAATTATGCTGATTTCCACAGTCATTGGTAAAATCAGCAGCAACAGTCCCACAACAGTTGCACCCAAAACAGGCGCATAGAAGCTACCCAACAATAAACCAACGGCGCTCCAAGTGGTATAAGGTACACCCAAGGCTAGTACTCCTGGGGTACTTAGGGTTAGCAGCAGTACTAACAGGTAATCTCTCTGTCGCAATTTGCAAGACCTTTGTCTTCCTACCACCACAAAAATGCCAATTGCGGCGGTGACAGTGGCTGCTAATTTTGTCAATTGGAACCAGTTATTTTTCCGGCGAATTAATTGATAATGCTCCAGAACATCAAAGTGCCATTTAGTAATATCCTCTCCCTTAGCGACAATCAGTTCTCCTTGCTGCACCTCTACCATTACAGGTGCTACTCTATCTGATGCTTGCTGTATTTGTTGTTTCGTTTGTTCCTCATCAGTTTTCAGATTGGGTTGCAGTACAGATAACAACAATTTTGTTGCTAAGGGTTCAACATCTTTTGGTACAAGTTCCTGTACGTTGAGCTTCACCGCATTTTGGAGAATAGTTAAGGGTAATCCTGGGGGAATTCCTTGAGTTAGAATCCTATCTGCACTCTGGCGAATTCCTATTTGTGTCTTAACCCATTCGTTATCTGATAATTTCAGGAGAGCAGTTTCGCTGTAAACTCTCTTAGAACTAGCCTTCTCTGGCTGTAAAAGTTGGATTTTTGCTTGGGTGTATGCTTGGCGTACTTGGGAGGTTTTGACTATGAGTGAATCTAAGTTTTGCTCTGAAGTTGAGGCGCGATAAGCTTTTAATTCGGCTACTGCTTGAGTAAAGTCAGCGTTTTGGGAAATATCAACGGGTTTTTCATCTAAAGGAGACAGGAATAGGGGTAGATTCCCGGAATTGAGGAGAGTAGACAGAGATTGATGTTCTGGAATCGGTGAACCTGTATATGATGGGAATAAAGGCAGATATTGGGAAGTGGGGAGTTTTTGGGCGATGCTACCTGGCTGTCTCTTTTCGAGATGACTCCGGTTTTTGCCCACTAACAAGTCTGATTGCTGTTGGCTAGTATTTTTTAAAGTTATCAGTAATGTTTTCCATTCCGAAGCAGAACAAGAGCGGAGATAGTGCTGGGTAGGAACAGACAAAACTGATGTATCGAAGAAAGGAAAAACTCCGGCAGTATTACGAATTTTATTCCCTTCAACCAGAAGTTGTTGTAAATGTTTGTTGACTCTTTCGGTTTTTTGGACATCGACCATCAACACTGGTATGGAACTTTTACTAGCGGCTTGGCGTTGGGCTTCTGTTTCTTCTTTATCCTCAATACTAGCAGTATAGGGCGCTGTCATCGTTTCGGGTGCAGGAGTACCTACTGCTAACTGGGGCTGATTGTATAGTTTATGCCCCATAACCCCGGTAAGAGATACTACAGCGATCGCTAAAACAACAGAAGAACGCTTCTCATGCACCCAGCTTAGACATACTGCATCAATTCCCCGGTGAATTCTGACCGTTTTTGCCATTGTTCTGTGTGCTGTTTCTGGTTTTTGGTGTTCGCTGTTGTCAACAGACTGAAAAAATCGCTGCTTTTTCATGTTTTTTGGCTGCTTACTTTGATAACTCAAAACAAGACAATCCTCAAAAAAGCCCAAGTTATGCTAAAAGCAATGAGAACATCAGTTATGGGATCTGGTTGAAGCCGATTGCACACAATAGCTACCTACAGACTAAGGTTATACTTTGAGAGTACAAAACTACTAAATTTTCTATTTATTAGCTGGTATATTGCGTCTATACCTTGAACAGTGACCATAACATTAACGCGACTGGATAATGTCAGGAGATGCAAAGATGCAAAGTTGCGCCTGTTGTTCATATCTGATACATCCCTCCTCTGGGTACTCCTTTAAATGTAAGGTGGGATCATACACTCCTGACCACACAGCAACAAGTGCATCAGCTAATTCTAGCACTTGAGAAAAAGTTGTTAGTTCCCCAGTAGCTAAATTATTGTGACATAACAAAACCCGCCATTGTACGGGAATACCCGTAGTGCTGTTGTAAGCTCCTGATAAAGCCCCAGTAATTGTAGTGATGGTTTGGAAATTTAAACTTTTAGTTTCTGTCCGCCAGGTATGATCGGTATTATCCTTGTGAGTAGCCAGCAAAACCGCTAGACGCAAGTCTTCCAAGGTATTGAGAAAGCAGTAAAACGCTATAGCAATAACATTACTCGGTTCTTCTTCTCTACTGAATTCTGCTTGTACTGATGCTAACCCAGCTCTCTTGTCTAATAAATTGTTAAGTTTTAGTAATTTTTGTGGTAGGAGTGTGGATGTTTCCCCAATAAAGGTAATGATTTCTGATATGAGGGTTTGTGGATGAAGCTTTTCCCGAAAACATTGAGCGATCGCATATCCTACTGCTAATGTTCCATCCCTCACAATTGGGTCATATTCCCATATTTGCAACATATACAACAGGTTTTGTCGCAGGTTAGCCATGCTTTCATGAAAAAAAAGTGCCACAGGTAATGTGGCAATCATAGCTTTTTGTAAAACACTATCAGTTATATCTAAATGAAGAGATTTGCTCTGATAACGTTGTAGCCAATTATTTATATCTAATTTGCCTAACTCAATTAAACTTTCCGCACCCAAAACTGCTACGCTGCTAACATCAGAATAATAATCATACTGCTGATTAGCATCCTTGGCTAAAACTTCGCCCAGTAATGCCCCTAATAAAGCACCTTGATAACGGTTAATTAGTGGATAGCGCATATTTGAGAAAAAAATTAATCTTAACTTATTTATTTCTTAAATGATGCACTAAAGCCTGCAAGCCCAGTAAGTAACTTTGCACACCAAAACCACTTATTTGTCCAATGGCTACAGGAGCGATGAAAGAATGGTGGCGGAAGACTTCCCGGCAATAAATATTGCTCAGATGGACTTCTACTGTAGGTAGGTTAACACCAGCGATCGCATCCCGCAAAGCCACACTAGTATGGGTGTAAGCTCCAGCATTAATTAAAATTCCCTGATGTTTTCCTAAAGCCCCATGAATATTGTCTACCAAAACTCCCTCATGATTTGACTGCACGGGAATCACTTTCGCCTGAAACTTCAAAGCTTCTTCTTCTAACAAGCGATTAATTTCAGCCAGCCCCAAGGAACCATAAATTCCTGGTTCTCGCTGTCCTAGTAAATTTAGATTTGGCCCGTGCAGCACTAAAATGCTGATTAGTGGCGAAGATGAGTTCAATTTCTGTGAGCTGCTTAACGACGACGTGTTCGTTCATGTACAGGAATCGGAATTAGTTCCGCTTCCGGCTCGCATTCTGGCCCTAATAGGCCTTCAATGAGCTTGCGTGCCAACGCTTTCAGCTTTTCTAGCACTTTATCTATATAGTCCATTGAACTGATCGCTCCTGAGATACTACCTCAATATTTTGACTAACAGCTACGCAGAACTCGCGTACTTGGGCTGATACAAACTGACTAATTCTGAAAGTGAGCTACTTTGAGAATTTAGAGTTGTGTTCCCCCCTACTTTTTAGAGTATCACATTACAAACGTACAAAATGGCATTTCATTCATCATGGTTATTCGTCATCGAGAGCCAAAAGTCCAGAGTCAGCAAGTTTAACAACCACTATGGACTTTTGAATCTTGACTGTACCAATTTCAGATTTTAGATTGTAGATTGTTTTTTTGGTTCACGCCCTGCCCCTATGCCTGTTCATAAATCTAAAGTACTCGCGGCGCTATGCTTCGCCAACGTCAATCTAAAATACTCGCTATGCTTCGCCAACGTCAATCTAAAATCCCAAATTGTTTGACCTTCATTAACCTTCGGCATCATTTTTTTTAGTGCTGGTTTTAGATGATTTAGCAGTGGACTTAGATCGGGAAGTAGGTGATTTAGTTGTTTTGCGAGTAGTTTTTTTGGTAGATGCTTTAGTGGCTAATAATTCTAAGGCTGTAGATAGTGTGACATCTTCTACCGATTGACCTTCAGGGATGCTCACATTAATTTTGCCGTGCTTGATATAAGGGCCATAAGGGCCATCATAAATATTCACGGGCGTACCTTCGTCGGGGTGCATACCCAATTCGCGTAAAGCTGCCTTAGACTTACTACTGCTGGAACCACGTCCCTTTTTCGGTTCGGCTAATAACTCCAATGCTCGTTCCAGGGAAACTGTCAGCACATTATCAGCAGCTTTCAGAGAGCGATAGTCTTTGCCTTCCTTACCTTGGTCATGAACAACGTAAGGGCCAAAACGCCCCAAATTGGCTTGAATTTTCTTACCTGTGTCTGGATGTACTCCCAATGTCCGGGGTAGCGCCAAAAGACCCACAGCCAGCTCTAATGTGACATTTTCAGGAGTGACACCTTTAGGTAGAGAAGTTTGTTTGGGTTTGGGATTTTCTTCGGTTTTGTCACCCAACTGCACATAAGGGCCGTAAGTACCAATTTTGAGATAAATTGGTTCCCCCGTTTCCGGATGCCGACCTACCTGGTCAGGTCCCACTGTTTTTTGCCGCAGCAGCACTTCTACCTGTTTCGGGTCAAGGTCAGATGGTGTCAGGTCTTTAGGAATTGAGGCAGTAACCACAGTGCCATCATTATCAACTTCAATGTAGGGGCCATATTTGCCAATACGGACTTTGGCATCTAAATTTTCCAGTAATACCGTTCTGGCTTGACCAGCATCAATTTGACTTTCCTGTTCTTTGACTAAAGTTTCTAAACCTTTGTCTCCCAGATAAAACTCCCGTAAATAGGGCAACCATTTAGCTTCGCCTGTGGCAATGTCATCTAAGGTTTGTTCCATCTTGGAGGTGAAACTAGGGTCTACAACATCTGGGAAATGTTTTTCTAGGAGGTTGGTGACGGCAAAAGCTGTGAAGGTCGGAATCAAGGCATTACTCACCAATTGGGCGTAACCCTTATCAATGATTGTGCCGATGATGCTGGCGTAGGTACTAGGACGACCAATGCCTTCACTTTCTAAGGTTTTTACTAGAGTAGCTTCGGTATATCTCGCTGGTGGTTGGGTTTCGTGACCCACGGCTTCTAAATCAGTACATTTTGGATGATCGCCCACTTTCAAACTGGGCAAAATTACTTCCTGATCTTCTAAAGCCGCATCTGGATCATCTGAACCTTCAACGTAAGCGCGCAAGAAGCCGGGAAAATCAATCCGCTTACCAGAAGCACGAAAGCCAGCATCTTCTACTTGCAATTGGACGCTAATTTGGGTTTGCCGAGAGTCAGCCATTTGACTGGCTACAGTCCGCTTCCAAATCAAGTCATAAAGCGCAAGTTCCCGGCCACTTAAACCAGTTTCTTGGGGAGTACGGAAAGTACTACCCGCCGGGCGAATGGCTTCGTGGGCTTCTTGTGCGCCTTTCGATTTGGTGGTGTATTGCCGTGGTTGGGGGCTGAGGTAGTTTTTACCATAAAGTTGTTCTACACAGCTACGAGCTGCTGCGATCGCCTGATCAGACAAATGCACTGAATCTGTACGCATATAGGTGATATACCCTTGCTCATACAAATTCTGGGCAGTTCGCATTGTGTCTCTAGCTGAGAGACGCAGTTTGCGGTTGGATTCTTGTTGCAGTGTGGAAGTAGTAAAGGGTGGCGCAGGTTTACGCGTTACAGGGCGTTCATCGATGCTGTTAACATTCCAGGTTTTCCCGGTCAAACGTTCCTGGAGCGCTACAGCTTGCTCTTCGTTGAGCAACAAGACATTGCGCCCGGCGGTAATTTGTCCGGTGGCGGCATCAAAATCGCTACCAGTGGCGACTTTAGTTCCTCCCAGTGTGGTCAATTGGGCGGCAAAGGGAATTTTTTCCTGCACCAAGCTAGCTTTTAAATCCCAATATGTACCTTCATGGAAGGCGCGGCGTTGGCGTTCCTTTTTGACTAAAAGTCGCACAGCCACAGATTGCACTCGCCCAGCAGATAATCCCCAGGCGATTTTTTTCCACAGCAGGGGAGACAAGGTATAGCCCACCAATCGATCCAAAATGCGCCGTGTTTCTTGGGCGCGAACTAACTGCTCATCAATATTGCGGCAGTTTTTCAAAGCTTTTTTAATAGCTTCTTGAGTAATTTCGTGAAACACCATCCGCTTAGTCGGAACTTTCGGCTTCAGCAACTGGTATAAATGCCAACTGATGCTTTCACCTTCCCGGTCTTCGTCAGTTGCCAGAATCAGTTCATCAACACCTTTGAGGGCATCTTTGAGCTGGGTAACAACTTTCTTTTTGTCTTTGGGGACAACATACACCGGTTCAAAGTCTGCGTCTACATTGACCCCCAGCTGCGCCCACCGTTCCGCTTTTACAGAGGCGGGAATTTCACTAGCCGATTGGGGTAGGTCACGGACATGACCCATAGACGCTTCCACCTGATAGTCTTTTGGCAGGTAGTTGCGAATGGTACGAGCTTTGGTCGGAGATTCGACGATGACGAGAGTTGACATGGAAATTTCCAGAAAAAGAGTAGCTTTGAAGCTAAAAAGTAGAGTTGAGTTAATTTCGGTGAAATGTCAAGATAAAACGTCACGCTGAGGGCTGTGATTTTATCCTTACACAAACTGCCCAAAAGGGAGAAAATTCTCTCAACTTTAAGTGCTGTGCTGCTTTTGAAAATGGAGAAGCAACCTTTGAGAGTCAATTGCCAGTTATTTCCATCTTTAACTTATCTCAGGCACAATTGGCGAATACAGTTTCCACAATACCCTTCCAAAGCAGCCGGGAGTAAGAAGACCCAGAGGGCGCTTATACTGGGTAACAATTCAAGCGCCCTAAAAGGGCAGGGCTTTGTAAACCGGCTCCTTACCCAAAGCAGCGTTAAGGAATCCTCAGACTTGAGAACGAGGAGGTATGTCAACCAATTGTCCTCGTGCTTCGGCTAAAGGATAAAATCGGAATACTGTTTGTAAAAAGGCTGCTGCTGCTTTTAGTTCTGTTGTTCTTGCAGGTTGCCATTGGTAGGGAAAACAAAAAATATACTTTACTAAATTTCTAGTTTGCAGTAAAGAAAGCCCAATAAATTCTAATCCTAAATAAACTTGTTCGTCTTGCTGAAAGTTTCTCACAATTCTTACCATAGTACCTGTGTCTGTGAGGTCAGGTATATACAATTTAGCTGTTTTTGGCAATTGCGATAGTTGTATACTTTCTGGAACTTGAATCAATGCGCCTCCCTCTGATAGATTAATAGTTTTTACAGGTACAGTTTCAGTGGCTAAATCCAATTGACAATTCAAGTTATGTGGAAATCTTAAAAATCTGCGTTCTTGGGGAATTTCAATTGTTGCTTGAATACAGACACTTAATAAAGCCAAATTATAAAAACTCCAAATTAAAGTAATTACTAAACTAGCAATTTCATCAGATGGATCAGCAATTCCGCCTAAGTGCCGGAATCCACCAATAAAGTAGGCAATGGCAGTTAATATCAGAGGTATTCCTAATTGTAAATTTATAGTAATTTTCGATAAAACTACACCTTTGGGAGTAACTTTAAATCTACCTTTAAATGGAGAAATCAAAGTTCTACATACAGCTATAGTCACGGGAAAACACATCAAAATATCAAAAACATCAGACCAAATAATTGAACGTAAGCCACCATTGAGCCAATTAAAAATACATAAATTAAATATATAATAAGGAAGAAAAAACATTAAAATGCCGGGAATGGTGGGATTGATCGCATAAATATCAAAAATTAATGAGAAAGCTGGCAGGAGTAAATAAAATAACCGTGTAATCGCAGTACACCAAAAAATGATGGCAGAGAAATGGACCAGACGCTGGGTTAAATTCAGTCCTGGGTTAAAGAGAGGCGGATTTTCAGGACAAAATAGTAATTGTAAATTTCCCTGCGCCCACCGGAGTTTTTGATTAATATAAGCAGAGATATTTTCTGGTGCAGCCCCAGCAGAAATTACCTCATTTAAATAAATAACTTTATAGCCTAAACTGATCAGTTTCATTGATGTGTAAAAATCTTCAGTAATGCTTTGAGTAGGAATCCCACCGATTTCTCCTAATGCACTGCGACGAATGATAAATGATGTCCCAGAACATAAAGGAGAATCTAGCGCATCTCTACCGGCTTCCATATACTGAAAGGATAAATCCACATCATTACTAATGAGATGGTCAACTTTTAAATTTACTAAAAAGGAAGAAGTGTTATAAAAGTTTTGCGGTGTTTGTACTAATGCAACTTGGGGATTTTGGAAAAAACCAGCCGTGCGTTCTAAAAAGTTGTGCGCTGGGACGAAATCAGCATCAAAAATAGTAATTAATTCTCCTGATGTCAATTTTAAAGCATGATTTAAATTACCTGCTTTAGCATGGGATCTGTCAACTCGCTCAATATAGAAACAGCCTAAATATTTGGATAGTTTTTCAATTTCTGGACGACAACCATCATCTAAAAGGTAAATCTTTTTCTGAGGATAGTTGATGGATTGACAGCCGATGACTGTCCGGGTCAAAATATCTATAGATTCATTGTAAGTGGGAATTAAAATATCAATTGATGGTTGATAAGTACCGTTAATAATGGCTTGTGAGAAATGGTCTGCTGCTTGAGAGCGATCGCGCACTTGCACAGTTTGAGCATAAAAACTGATAGTGCTGATATAATTAAGTAGCTCTGCTAAAAAAAATAACACACTCAAACAGCCAATCCAAACATTAGCTAAATACAAAGTACCGAGTAAACGCCAAATTATATATTGTGTCACCAAAGTAATAGCAATTATCGCCGCTATTAATCGACTCCAAAACCCCGGTTGAGGAGAAAAATATTGCAGCAACATGGCAGCTATGATACTTAAAAGACTAGGTAAACATATTTGCCAAATTCCTACTTCTGTTGGTGAGAAGAAATTGTTACCTATTTCTAGCCAAGTCATCAACTCAATGTCTAATTCTAACCAGTCTATTTCTAAACCAAAAACAATCAGCCAAACTACTATCAAGAAAGTTAAACTAAATAGCCATAAACCTTTTAATTCCATTCAACTACCTTTCCTATTACCAAAGCGAGGAATAATTACTTCAACGCTGCGCCCCACATAACAAAAATCTTGGGAGTTCGCCGGTTCTGACCATTCTACCCCTATTCTTAAAGCTACTTGACGCTTAGGCAAATCTTGGAGCAAACCAACTACATCTTCCCCAGCGTTCATGCGTCCAACTCCAGCACGAATAGCTAAAATTTCACCTTTCCATCGACGCTGACGTTCTCCCAACAATTTGATTTTTACAGACATTCCTGGTGTTAATTTAGCCGCATTTTGTTCGGGAACTAAAGCTTCGACCCAACGGTTTTCACAGTTAACCATTGACAAAATAACTTCATTAGTTTCTAAATATTCACCTGTGCGAGATTTAACTGACCAAATTGTGCCACCAATAGAGGATTTAATATCTGCGAAAGAATCTATTTTAAATTGTGTCTCAATTTTGCTTAATTCATTTTTAATTGCGTCAATCTCTCCATTTAAACCTAATATTTTTTGCTGAGTTGATATTAGTTCTTTGGCTAAATCTTGTTGATGTATTAGCAGTTGTTGTTGACGATTTTCTGTGTCGCTGATTCTCAGCATAAAGTTAATTTGTACAGATGACAAATTAGCTTGATTTATTTCTAATTGATTTAAAGTTTGTTGATATGCTTCTGAACCTTTGTTAACATTTTCTTGGGATTGTTTAGCCAGGGATGTTAGCTTTTCAGCTTGACTAATAGAAATCACTCCGTCTTCTGCTAATTGTTGATAACGTTGTGCTTCTTTTTGGGCGATTGCAGCTTCTTCTTTTTGCCTTTTTAATTCTGAATAGGATTGATTAATATTTCTTTTAGTTTGTGCTAGTTCTAAGTTCCTTTGTTTATTTTGTAATTTTTTCTGAGTTTCAATTTGTACATCATATTTTTGGATTCTTTGATTAATCTGAGCTAAAATATCTTCATAAGTATTAGCTTGTTGGGAAAAACTAATTAAGGATTTTTGAGCAGTTGCTAATTGAGTTTTTAATTCTTCTCTACGTAAAATTAAAGTATTGGCTCTAGGATTTGTCACTGCACCTAAAGGTGTATTAGCTTCCACCCATTCACCAGGAAGATAGTTATTTAATTGCAAGTTCCCCGCAATTGGCGCACGAATATAAGTTAAATCGCTGTTAATATAAGCTCGACTACTACGAATACTCAGAATATTCTGGACTAGAAATGTCAAAGAAAATCCCATTACACCCAGGGCTAAAAGTAATCGTGTGGATTTAAAAAAGCTGGTGCGTTCGGGTATGGGAAAAGGAAGTAATTTAAGTTTAAAAAACACTGTATGCAATGATTTACTTCAAACAGACTATATACATTTTTGAGCGATGGCTGAAATTAACTGAAAATTTAGATGCAAAGACGTTCCTCGGAACGTCTCTACAAGTAAAATTTAAGCAGAAATGACGCTTAGATCAACTCTGAAAACTAGGTCATTGTAATCTCCATCGCCACCATTGGGTAAGTCTTCAAATCCAAAGTAGTTATTTCCTAATAGACGCAAATGGTCAACTTTATCTGCATTTGCTCCCAGATAGGGGAAGTAAATATCAGGGTTATTACTGGAATTATTATCTAACAGTTGTTCAACTGTGCCATTGCTGACGATAAAAGGTGCTAAAATTTGACCTCCTTGGAGTTCAATATTAATTGTTTTTTGTGACCGATTATCGGCTTGTAATGTGAGGTTAGTCAATCGTTGTTGCAAAGCTACTTCAGTATAACGAGCATCTCCTGGATTCACTAAAGCGCCAAATTGATCACGGACAGCACCTTGAGAATTTTCCACTACATACAGTCCTGCGACATTATTAAAACTAGCTTCGCGCCAGACTGTAAAAGTAGCAGCTAAAGTTTGCCCTGTAAAGGCGCGTAAATCAATTACTTCACTTTGATATTCACCTTGTAAGGCTGTACCAATTGGGGCGTTAGTGTTAGTAATTTGTAGGTCTAGTTGGAAATTATTAAAGTTTTGGTTATTACCTGTAATTTGATCTTGCCAAGCTAGGGTAAAACGATTATTGCTTAATTCTTTAGCTTTGAGGGCGCTAAATTCTCCATTACTATTAACTGCGTTGCCCAAAAGTACGCGATCGCTCTTGCCAGCAATCACGGAATCAGTGGTACTATTCTGTACTAAGTAAAATTGTAGGCGATCGCCTGCATTAAAACTCAATTGCCGAACTGAGGAAATCTGCGGAAACAGGTTATTACTCAAAGCTGAGAAAATTACTTTCGCAGGTTGGGGACGATTAGGACTCAATGCAGCTTCCAAGTATCCGGGATTTCCTGGTAGCAAACCATTAACTCTACCCTGTTCATCATCAACAACAAAAACACCTATTTCGTTGACTTGATTACTATTAACTTGGGTGACATTAAATTCTATTTGGACTTGATTTACCCCAACAACTGTAAACAAGTTATTAGTGGCTGTAAGTTTTGGTATTTCTACGGGATCAGGTATTGGTGCTACTACCTGCACGTTGATGTTAGCACCAGTTGTAAACCCAAATTCATCTCTGAATTCATAAGAAAATGTATCATTTCCCGTAAAATCTGCCTGGGGATTGTAGGTAATGAAATCATCTTCAATATCATCAGGTGTATTATTATCATTGAGTTCGGCTGTACCTTGACTGGGCAGACTATTCAGCACAAAAGTAAAAGCCGATTGATCTACGTTTTGGTCATTTGCGAGTAGATCCTTGACCTTAATTTCAACAGGTGTATTGGTAGTTGTACTTACCTGATCATCTGTAGGAATTGGTAAATTACTTTCTCCGGTTACTTCTACGGTAACTGTGGCTGTGTCGCTGGTAGTACCATCAGTTAAGGTGTAAGTAAAAGTATCTATGACGACATCACCAGGAATAATGTTTTTAGGCGCTGTGTAGATCAGGGTATCATCGCCATTTTTGGTAATTATTCCCCCAAGGGTACTGATAGCTTGGAAACTCTGGAGGGTGCGAGTGCCATTGCTGCTGATGTCATTATTGAGAACAAATATTTCTATAGGCGTGTTTTCCGTTGTGCTAACTTGGTCGTTAATAGCATCCAAGCTAGAGGCTTCATAGCTGCCTATATCTACTGTGTTATCAACAATTCTGTCTGCATGGCGTTGATCTGTAGTCAGGTTAGCAACTGCGCCATTAGCACCAGCATTCAGAGCCGGACTACCATTAACTAAAGCATGAGTTTGAGTTTTACCACCGTTGTTTTCTAGAACTGGGTTTAAGACTTGATTGATGTTACTTATTCCAGTGCTGGCAAAGGTTTGATCGCCTGTAGCTGTAAAAACACCCGCAGAATCAACACCGATAAAGTTATTACCTTGGCTGACATAAACGACTGGTTCACCATCAAAACCGGGATTCATGTCTGGCCCTAGTCCACTTAAATCCTGATTTCCAGCAACGAGGCTATTTTGGAACTGGACGACAGATAAACCACCTTCTTGGTTATAAATACCGCCACCCATACCATCGGGTTGATTGTTAGCGTTAGCAGTATTCAGGGTAATGGTGGTATTTAACAGCTTTGTTAAACCTGCGGTTTGGAAAATCCCACCACCGTTATCATTAGCTGTGTTGCCACTGATTGTACTGTTGGTGAGGTTGAGAATACCTCCGTTGTTGTTAGAGATACCGCCGCCATCATCTCCAGCCGTGTTATTGCTAATAGTGCTGCCAGTAATATTCAGGGTGCTACTTGTGCTAAAGATACCACCGCCTTCGTCTTGGGCAGTGTTATTACTAATGGTAGAATTTTGCAAATTTAAGGTGGCGCTTGCTAAGGCGATCGCCCCACCAATCCCAGCAAAGTTATCAGTGCGATCAGCCAGAGCAATATTTTCAGTCAGGGTACTATCAATTACTGTCAAATTAGCATTGTTAGCAGCATAGATAGCTCCCCCACCATTATCAGCCCGGTTGCCTGTGAAAGCGCTTTGAGTGATTGTTGTATTGCCGTTAACAAACAGCGCCCCACCTTCTCTATCTGCTAAATTACCAGTAAAGGTACTGCTAGTTATAGTTGTAGATGCGGCAGAATTTGCTAGACCATTGTTATAAATTGCCCCGGCTTGGTCGCCGCCATCATTTCCTGTGAAGGTGCTATTAGTAACAGTTAAAGGACCAGCATTATTGAAAATAGCGCCGCCTATTCCGCCAACTGCATTACGGATAAACTGGCTGTTGGTAACTGTCACCACCCCTTCCCCACGGTCGTTGGAGAAGCCGTTATAGATAGCACCACCCTGATCTTTAGCAAAGTTGTTAATAAACTTTGTGTTGTTGATAGTCAGAGTGGCTTGGTAGCTAGTATTACCATCGGCTGGATTAGCGACACTAAAACCAGAATTAGCCGCATTGAGAATCGCCCCACCGATGGTTTTGCTGTTGTTATCGCGGAATACAGCATCATTGATGATTAAATTACCTTCGTTGCGAATTGCTGCACCCTGATCTGCTCCAATTGAACCAGGAATACTTTGCTCAACTCCATCTGCTCCCTCTGCGATGGTTAAGCCACTCAGTTCTAAAGTAGATCCGCGTCCGACAGAGAAAATACGTGAAGCATTATTTCCACTGATTGTCAGATTATCTGCTCCCGTCCCCACAATTTTGACGTTATTTGGCAACCAGCGACCAATTAATAATTGACCTTGGGTGAGAGTAATTGTCTGGGGGCTGGTTTGGGGAAGATTAAAGCCGATAATCCAATTACCAGCTTCAGAAGTTGCCATTTGCACAGCTTCCCGCAAGGAAAGTTTGCCATCATCAGGATTAATGCTGTCTTCTGTAGTTGTCACCAATAAGACATTACTGGCAACATTAATTTCAACCTCAGCAGTGCCAAACCCTCCTTTGCCATCGGTGAAAGAATAGATAAAGGTATCTGTACCTTGGAACCCATCTTCAGGAGTGTAGGTAACAAAGGCGTTGGCTGTTCCCCCATTTTCAATAATTGCTGTTCCCTGTTGGGGATTGAATACAATTCCTAATACTCGTATTTCGTCGCCGTTGGCATCTGTGTCATTATTAACCGGGTTAAAGCTGATAGCTGTATTAATTGAGGCAAATAAAGAATCATTAACTCCCGTTGGAGCTTGATTTACTGCATTGCTATTGACGGATATTGTCACCGTCTGGATGCCATCAGCATCTGTATAGTTAAAGCTATCAATCGCTTCTTGATCTATTCCCAGATTAGTTAAACTTTCCCCAGGTTTGTAGGTAAAGTAGCCTGTACCATGATTGATCACAGTACCACCGAGTTTAGTGGCGATTTCTGATGATGCTATGACTGTGGTTGAGCCAGAATTGAAAGTTACAGCTTGATTACTCTGAGTTGTAGCGATGGGTTCAGCCAAACTATCCTGAAATTCTATCGCCCCAATATCAACTACATAATTAGTGATGCGGGTTTGTCTGGTTATAGGTGCATAGGCGTTATTACCAGCATCCACCAAAGGACTATTAGGTAATAAGGCATGGGTCAGGGGAGAACCAGGAGTAGCACCATTTTGAGCTAAGGTAAGATTGAGCAGTTGGTTAATATTGGTGATGCCGGTAGTGGCAAAGGTCTGATCTGTGGACTCTTTAAACTCTCCGACACTATCCACACCAATAAAGTTGTTACCCCGACTAATATAGATACTACCGCCATCAACATCAGGTGCAGAGTTTCCTTGATTACCGGCAATGATTGTATTAGCTATTTTGGCGGTGGAGTTATCATTAAACAGTCCGCCTCCTGTGCCTGTGCCATCTGTGTCAGCATCGGCGATGTTTTGAACTAAGGTGCTGTTAGTCAGGGTGAGTTTAGTATTGCTTTGGAAAATCCCCCCACCAGAATCTTTGGCTTGGTTAGCACTAAAAGTAGAATTGGTAATACGGGATAGGGTATTGCTAGTATAAACACCGCCTCCTGTTTCGCCAGAGGTATTATTGCTAATGGTGCTATGAGAAAGGGTAAAGGTGCTAGAACCTTGCTGATAAATGCCACCACCAGAACTATTAGCTGTATTACCATCAACTGTAGTATTGGCGAGGGATAAGACACCAGAGTTACTAGCTATACCACCACCTGTCCCACTGGCAGTATTATTGAGTAAGCGACTATCTTCAGCAACCAAAACTGAGTTACGCGAATTTAAAAGAACTGCACCTCCATCTCCTTGGGTTGCAGCATTATTGTTAAAGGTATTATTGACGGAATTAACACGACTATCACCATCAATATATATAGCGCCACCGCCGTTAATACCTGTATTTTCTGTTAAGGTGCTATCGGTCAGGGTGAGGGAGTAGGGATAACTATCGTAGCGGTTTCCATTTGAGAGAGCGATCGCACCTCCTCTATTGTTAGCGGTATTCTTTGTAAAGGTACTATTGTTGATAAATGCGATCGCATCTAATTGAATCGCTCCACCTTGATTTTCTCCGGTGTTGTTATTAAAGCTGCTATCGTTAATAGTCAAAAATGGACTACCATCATTTCTCCGGTGGTAAATCGCCCCACCACCACCGATAGTAGCTTGGTTATTTGCGAAGTTGACTCGATTAACTGTTAGGTTTCCCGCATTTTCGATTGCACCACCTTGACTAGCTACCCCATTACTCAGGGTTAAATCTTGGATGATAACTTGAGGTAAGGGACGATTAGGAACACTGGGAACTTCAGGATCACTAAATGAGCTATCAACTTTAAATAAACGAGTAGTTCCACCACCATCAATGGTTAAGTTATCTACTCCTGTTCCCAAAATCTGGATATTGCTACTCAGAACAATTTCACTACCCAAAGTGATGCTATGGGAACCAGCACCCAAGTCAAATTCAATGACTACATCTCCCACGGTGCGGTTAGCATAATTAATCGCTTCTCGCAGAGTCATCACATCATTATTGATGTTATTGTCATCTGTGTCAGATGTGCTGTTAACGGTCAGTTTTGTAACGATGGTATCTGATTTAGCAACTGGCGGTAGAGCATTATGACTATTATTCAGTTGTGTCCCTGCTGGGGGTAAATTATCAAACTGTCCAGCTTCGTAAGCACCAATATCCACCGTTCCTGTGCGAGTGCGACCCCTTTGATCTGTAGTTAAAGATGTGCTACCAGTATTAAGGGCTGGACTACCCTGGACAAGAGCATGAGTTGGGATAGCACCAGAAAGGTTAGGAGCAAGTACCTGGGAAATGTCTGTAATTCCAGCACTGGCAAAGGTGCGATCAGTGGAATTGAGGAAGAAGCCATTGGTAGTTGTGCGGCGGTCTATACCAATTAAATTATTACCCTCACTCAAAAATGCTGAGGTGTCGCTAGTAAAGCTTGATTGTCCAACATCTGGGGCAATGCCACTATAGTCAATATTTCCGGCAATTATGCTATTGCGGACTGTAACTGCGGGTGTATCGCCAAAGAAGGATGAACTAGTGTATATACCCCCACCAAAGCCCCGGAAGTCTCGATCAGCATTGCCAATATTAAAAGCAACGGTGACACTATCCAGATGCAAATTACCACCGCTAAGGAGAGCAATCCCACCACCATTATTCGCTGCTTGATTGTAGCTAATGGTAGTATTGTTAATGTTGGCTGTGCTACTAATAATCGCTATACCACCGCCCTGTTCATCAGCAGTATTGCTGTAAATACTACTTTGGCTGATGTTAATATCGCCAAGACTAAATATTGCACCGCCTTCTTTTTGGGCGTAGTTATGGTTGAGAACGCTGTTAGTCAGGTTTAAAGAACCATTGGAGTTGGCGATCGCACCTCCCACAGCAGCAATATCTTGCCGATCTGCTACAGCCCGGTTATAGCTAAACTGACTATCGGTGACAGTCAGATTTTTGGTGTTGAAAACTGCACCACCAGCATTATCAGCCCGGTTATACAGAAACTTGCTACCTGTTAAACTGGCAGTTCCATAGTTAAAGATTGCCCCACCTTCTCTATCCGCTAGGTTGTGTGAAAAAGTACCGCCTGTAACCGTTAAAACTGCTTGGTCAGTGAAATTGTTATAAATTGCCCCGGCTTGATCACCACCAAAGTTACGAATAAAATTGGTGTCAGTAATGGTCAATTCACCACGATTGTTAAAAATTGCCCCACCAATGGCCTTGGCTCGGTTTTGCTCAAAGCTACTATTATTAATGGTGACGATGCCACCATCACCTGTAAAGCCGTTGTAAATTGCCCCACCTTGGTCTTTGGCAATGTTGTTAATGAAGCGGGTATTATTGATGGTGAGACGACCAACATAGCCTGGTAGACCTTCAGGATCATCAACGCGGCTACCATTGACAATTGCTCCACCTATAGACTCAGAACGATTATCTCTGAGGACACTATCATTAATTTCTACAGTACCATCGTTGCGAATTGCTCCACCTTGACCACCAGGAGAGGTTAAATTGTGGGCGCGGTCTAAACCATTGGCTAAGGTTAAACCATTAATTTGAAGTCTTGCGCCAATATCAACAAAAAACAGCCGTGATTGCTCGTTTCCACTAATAGTCAGTTGATCTGCGCCTAAACCTTGAATGGTAATGTCAACATTGGGGAGAATTTGTAATTGTCCTTGAGTCAGGGTAATTGTTTGTGGCGTTTCTGTACCCAGGTCAAAGCCAATTGTGCCACTACCCAAGTTGTTTAAATGTGCGATCGCTTCTCGTAAAGAAATTACCCCATCATTGGCATCAACCACATCCTCAGTTGTTGTGACTATCACATCAGGAACATCAGGAACATCAGGAACATCAGGAACATCAGTGCCAACATTGACAGTTACAGATGCCCTACTTGTACCGCCATTCCCATCACTTAAAATGTAGCTAAAAGAATCAGTGCCAGTAAACCCATCATTAGGAATATAAGTAACAGTGCTGTTGGGAGTATCTGGATTATTGACGATTACCTGACCGTCGAAAGGTTCAAATTCTATTTCTGTGATTCGCAGGCGATCGCCATCTACATCTGTATCATTTGTTAAAGGATTAAAAGTAATAGATGTGTCAATGTTTGTATTGACGGTATCATTTACTCCTTCAGGGTCTTGATTACTCCCTACTACCTCCACTGTTAAAGTTTGAATCCCATCAGGATCACTGTAGGTAATCGTATCAATCGCTGTTTCGCCCACAGCCAAAGACTGTAAACTGGAGTTGGGAATATATAGAATCTCTCCATTACCTTCATATCTGACTTCAGATCCTAGTTGGGTTTTGGGATTCAGCGCCGTTAAAGAACTAGAATCTGTCTCTATAGTTGTTGAAACATCATCTTCAACGGTAGCCGTAGGAGTAGCCCTAGTGCCTGTAAACTCTACAGCCCCAATATCAACTTTGAAATTGTCAATTCTGGCTTTTCCAGTGGCATCACTCGGCAAATCTAGCCAAGATAGCAAACCCCCATCAATCGCTGCACTATCAGCAACTAACCCATGACTCAATGGTGAACCTACATCCGCACCATTCAATGATAAAGTCGTATCTAGTACCTGATTAATATCAGTAATATTTCCATTGACAAAAGTTATATCAGTCTCTTCTGTAAATTGTTTGACCGTATCCTCACCAATCAGGTTGCCACCTAAACTAATATAAAGCCCTGCACTTCCCCGTGCTACATCAGCATTTTCAGCCGCCTGATTACCCGCAATAATACTATTGCTAACTCGAATCGTGCCACCATCATTAAAAAATCCGCCGCCACGACCGGAACCGCTATGATCACTATCGGCAACGTTGAGAGTAACAGTGCTGTTATAAAGACTGAGTTTACCCTTACTGAAAACCGCCCCTCCATCCCCAGTAGAACGGTTGCCACTCAAGGTACTTTGAATCAGTTCAATATTGCCAAAATTATCATCAAAAATCGCCCCCCCAGCGACAAATTCAGGTGAATCAGCAGCACCACCAGCTTGGTTTTCAGCAAACAAAGTCCGAGTCGCAGTTAAGGGTTTACCAACATTAAAAATTGCCCCTCCTAATGCAGCAGCTTGATTACTTTCCAGGGTGCTATCTGTGAGGCGTAAAATTCCTTGACTGAAAATCGCACCACCGACACCACCGCCACCATTGTCATCCATGACAGCTTGGTTATTTTGGAAGGTGACATGATCAATATTCAGTCGGGAATTTTCATCACTGAAAATACTACCCCCCGCCTGGTCTTTGCCATTGATCAGAGTTAAATGACTGAGGGCTAATTCCTGTTCTTGCCCGATATAAAAATGACGGTTATTATTACCACCATCAAGAATAATATTGGCGGTGCTGCCGCCATCAATAGTGATATTGCCAAAAATCCCCAAATTGCCGTTAATGACGATGGTTTGTGGCTGTGTTCCCAAATCAAACTGAATTAAATGAGCTTCATTTGTATTACCATTGGCGGCATTAATGGCTTCTCGTAGGGTTGTAACACCATTCCCCAAGTCGCCATCATCTGTGTCAGCCGTGCTATTTACCACAAAATTAGCCAAAATTCCTTGATATTTAGCTAATACGTCAGGTTTAAATATAGCTAGGGGAGTAATAGCAGATGTCCTGGTTTCCAGTTGCCAATTACCTCCCAAGGCAGAATTTCCCGTCAAAGTCGTAGAAGCGGCAATTTCCACCTGTAATATCTGATGCAGTTGAGATAAAAACTCTGTTCCCGCATCTCCAGCCGCTACCTGACAACCATAGATGAATAATTCCGCCCCTGGTTTTAAGCAGTCAGCCCATTTTTGTAACCAAAGTTTATACGCTGCGATCGTTGTCAAACTTAATTCTGTATTACCGAGATGCAGGCATCCTGGAGAACCATGACTGATGAGATGAACTTGCTGCCACTCAGAACCTTGTTGCAGACTTTCAGTAATCTTTTTGACACCATCTTGTTGCTGATCTATAACAACTACTTTCACCCCAGACTGCACACCAGCTAACAAATTTAAATAATCTTTGACTTGAGAATCTATAAATATAATTACTGAGGCTTTATTTTGTTTCGACACTGAATTATCTTCTAAAGATGGTACTAAGTCAGTAGTTGAATAATACATAAATAACCTTGTCTCTTCTGCAACATATAACCATTTAGGATTGTATAGTAATTTACTTAATTTTGACAATATCTAAGCACCCAACCCCACACCCTGCCCAATGAACTTTGTTAACAGATGTTGTCCATTGCAAAGAAAATGGATAAAGTCGAGCTAAACCATAGGTGCAAAACTCCACGTGTCTTTGGACCGGGTGCGACCCCTTCGCCAGTCTCCTATTCCAGCTTTTTCTTGATAAAAGTTATGCTAAGATGTCTTTGGAGTAGTTAAGTTCGGCGATACGGATCTTGTTTTTAGTGATAAATGCAAGCGGCTCTCCGGATAAACATCTCTGCATCAATGGATTCTGGAGAGTTTCATGTCAATTTACGTAGGGAACCTATCCTACAGCGTCACAGAAGACGACCTCAGTCAAGTATTTTCCGATTATGGCACTGTTAAGCGAGTTCAATTACCCACAGATAGGGAAACAGGGCGCGCACGGGGTTTTGGTTTCGTAGAAATGGAATCAGAAGCCGCAGAAAATGCTGCGATTGAGGCTTTAGATGGTGCCGAATGGATGGGTCGTGCAATGAAAGTTAATAAAGCTAGACCACGGGAGGATAAAGGTAGCCGTTCTGGTGGTGGATACTCACAACGCTATTAAGTCTCAATGAGTGCTGAGTTCTGAGTGCTGAGTTTTGAGTGCTGAGTGCTGAGTGAAAATCCAAAATATTTCTAAAATTAGCAGTTCAGTAATTCACTGAGCTGCTTACTTGTTGGTCATTGGTCATTAGTCATTGGGAAGTTACCGTCTTCTCCCCCCTGCACCCTGCCTCTTCCCCCCTGCACCCTGCACCCTGCACCCTGCCTCTTCCCCCCTGCACCCTGCCTCTTCCCCCCTGCACCCTGCCTCTTCCCCCCTGCACCC
>NZ_JAYGHH010000012.1:47886-49739 GCF_034931045.1 Nodularia sp. UHCC 0506 | reverse complement strand
CCCTGCACCCTGCACCCTGCACCCTGCCTCTTCCCCCCTGCACCCTGCACCCCTGCCTCTTCCCCCCTGCACCCCATTTACCATTATTCAAAAAGATAAATGCAACTTTGGTGAATAACAATAGATAGAATAAACTCAGCTAGCCTTAATGTCTAATCGTCAAAACCTATATATCTCATGGATTTTGCTAATCTTACATCCCAGTTGAATGCTGGAACGATTTTGCCAGAGGGGATTGTAATTGTCACCCTCTTAGGGGTTTTGATTGTTGATTTGATTTTGGGACGTACATCTTCGCGCTGGATTGGATATCTGGCGATCGCCGGTTTAGTCGCTGCGGTGGGCGCACTCTATCTTCAATGGGATGCGACTAATCCCATCTCCTTTACTGGTAGCTTTATTGGTGATGACCTCAGTATTGTCTTTCGCGGAATTATCGCGTTGTCTGCTGCTGTGACTATATTGATGTCAATTCGCTACATTGAGCAGAGTGGTACTGCTTTAGCTGAATTCATCGCCATTTTGCTAACTGCAACTCTAGGAGGAATGTTTTTATCCGGTGCTAGTGAGTTGGTGATGATTTTCATCTCCCTAGAAACTCTCAGTATCTCCTCTTATTTGCTCACAGGTTATACCAAGCGTGATCCCCGTTCTAACGAAGCAGCGCTGAAATACCTGTTGATTGGAGCTTCCAGTACAGCAATATTTTTATACGGCGTTTCGCTGCTGTACGGTCTATCAGGTGGACAAACAGAATTAGATGCGATCGCTAATGGGATTACCGCAGCTAATGTTGGTCAATCTTTAGGTTTGGTAATTGCGCTTATTTTCGTGATTGCAGGTATCGGCTTCAAAATCTCGGCTGCACCCTTCCACCAATGGACACCAGACGTTTACGAAGGCGCTCCCACCCCAGTGATTGCCTTTTTATCTGTCGGTTCCAAAGCTGCTGGTTTTGCCCTAGCCATTCGCTTACTAACAACAGTCTTCCCTCTGGTTGCTGACGAATGGAGATTTATTTTCACTGCCCTTGCAGTTCTAAGTATGGTGTTGGGTAATGTCGTCGCCCTCGCCCAAACCAGCATGAAACGGATGTTAGCTTATTCATCCATTGCTCAAGCTGGATTTGTCATGATTGGCATGATTGCTGGCACTGAAGCCGGATATGCCAGTATGATATTTTACCTGATGGTCTACCTGTTCATGAACCTGTGCGGTTTTACCTGCATAATTCTGTTTTCCCTACGCACAGGAACCGACCAAATTGCCGAATACTCTGGCTTGTATCAAAAAGATCCACTGCTCACACTAGGCTTGAGTATCTCCCTACTTTCATTGGGTGGAATTCCGCCATTAGCTGGGTTTTTTGGGAAAATTTACCTGTTTTGGGCTGGTTGGCAAGCTGGACTTTACTGGTTAGTTTTACTGGGCTTAGTTACCAGTGTGGTATCCATCTATTACTACATTCGCGTAGTCAAAATGATGGTAGTCAAAGAACCTCAAGAAATGTCTGAAGTAGTCAAGAATTATCCAGAAATTCGCTGGAATTTGCCTGGATTTAGACCTTTGCAAGTGGGATTGATCGTAACCTTAATTGCCACTACTATTGCCGGGGTTTTGTCTAATCCACTATTTACACTGGCTAATAACTCTATCTCTAACACTGCAATGCTACAAGCAACACTTCTTGAGAGAACTCAGGTAAGCGTAATTCCCACACAACAACCAGAAGATTTGTAGGTTGTATGCTTGATCTAGCGCTGTGCTTAGAGGGGTAGTGGGGTGTTTAGCCCGTGCTGAGTATAAAGCCATAGGGGTGCAAAAGTTTGCGCCCCTACTGACAGGAATCTCAA
>NZ_JAYGHH010000012.1:25795-47767 GCF_034931045.1 Nodularia sp. UHCC 0506 | reverse complement strand
TTTGGGGATGACAGATCACTTAAACCGTTCCCTGTTCCCTGTTCCCTGCCTCCACGACAAAACTTTTTCAGCAAGCCCCAATTACAAAAAGTTATATTTCACGAAAGAAACTTTAAAATAAATATTTTTTGTCTAAAACCAGATATTTTTTGGAAAGTTTTAGGGATTCGTTGAAATGGGAATGGTGATGATGAACTCTGAACCTTTGCCTGGAGTAGAATTAACTTCCAGATTTCCCTGGTGCTTTTCCACGATAATTTGATGGGCAATTGATAACCCTAAGCCAGTACCCTGTCCCACTGGTTTAGTTGTAAATAAATATTCAAATAATTTCTGCTGGATATCATTTGACATTCCTACTCCATTATCTTTGATCCGAATCAAGACATGATTGGCATCTTCAGTTAGCCTCGTCTGAATTGTGATTTGATTAGGATTGGCTTCAATTTCAGCATAACTCCGCCCTACATTAGACTCCTCTATCGCCTCAATTGCATTAGCTATTAAATTCATAAAAACTTGATTCATTTGACCGCTAAAGCATTGAACTTTCGGTAAATTGTCATAATCTTTAATTACTTCAATATCAGGACGACTCTGGGATACTTTTAAGCGGTGTTTGAGAATCATGATTGTACTGTCAATACCATCATGAATATTACAATAAACTTTGCGATCGCTATCTTCACGAGAAAAGGTGCGTAAACTGGTGCTGATGTTGCGAATCCGTTGAACACTTTCTTTCATGGAAGCAATTAAGTTAGGTAAATCACTACGCACATAATCTAAGTCTACGGCGGCGATTTCTGCTTGAATTTCCTGAACCGGCAAAGGATAGTGCTGCTGATATAGGTTAATTAAGTTGATCATGTCTTGAAAATATGTCGCAGTATGGCCAAGATTGCCATAAATGCAACCAACTGGATTATTAATTTCGTGAGCAATCCCTGCAACTAATTGACCAAGTGCAGACATTTTTTCTTTCTGTACAAGTTGGAGTTGAGACTTTTGTAAGTCTTCTAAGGCTTGAGTCAGTGCTGCTGTTCTTTCTGCGACTCTTTGTTCTAAAGTCTTAGTAAGATGCCGTAATTGCAGATGAGTATTAATTCTCGCTAAAATTTCTTCCTTTTGAAAAGGTTTAACTATGTAGTCTACAGCTCCTAAAGCAAAACATTTGATTTTAGTATGTGTATCAGAAATTGCTGTCATAAAAATCACAGGTATATCACGAGTCTTGAGATTTTCTTTCAATTTTTTACAAGTCTCAAGCCCATCTATTTTAGGCATCATCACATCTAATAGAATCAAGTCAGGTTGTCTATCTTGTACCTGTTTAAGAGCTATTTCTCCATCAATAGCGGTAATAACTTCAAAGCCTGAATAAGTCAGTGCCTGAGAGACTATTTCTAGATTGCTATTTGTATCATCTACGATTAGAATTAAATCTTTTTCTTGCATAGTAGACATATGTATTTCTAAGTTTTGAGAGTTTTATAATTATTTTTTCTGTTTCATTACGCTGAAATACATTTGACTTATTTTGTCATAATATTTTGCAGATAAGCCCGTATTGTTGGGCGTAGGCTCAATATCTAAGTGTGAAACATAAGTAAACATTCTTTTTCTGCCGTTCTTGCAAAAGAATAATTGGCAGGGTTATGCTTGGCGATCGCTACCCCTTATTCACTAGTTTTCCCAAAAAGGTATTGATTCTTGCTATTTCTATACAATACACTGCACATAAATTTTTCAAGGCTCGGACTAAACATAATCGAGTAAGACCTCATCAGAGAATAATCTACTCAAGGGTAGTGATTAGCCCAATAATCCCTAACTATTTATTACAAGGAGGTCAAATGAGCATACTCTTTAAATAAATAGGGTTTGCTGTTCGCGTAGTGTGCCGTTGTGGAGGTAGGGAACAGGGAACAGTATCAGCTATCTGTCATCCCCAAATTTTCTGATTTATTCAACCTAAAATTCACATTTTTGATGGTACACCCTTCAAAAGCCTTGCACCTACTTTCGGGTTTATCAGCCTCAAACCTTCGATTTATCTGGGTTTTATACTTATTCAGCAAGCCCTAAATAAAGCCTGCCTTTACCCTTAAATAGAGTATGTTCGGCAGGATGATTAGATATATAAACTTTCTCGTACAAGTCGGTGTAAATAAACAGACCATTCAAAATCAATGAAAAGCCTAATAGAATAAACTTTTTGTCAAGCCCTAGTGGGCATGGCTGTGCTTACCGAGTAGTGTGCCGTAGACTCTCTTGGGATTTCCGCCTTGCAGTGTTAAATATTTTTACTTACATTTAATCCAGTATTTGTTTTAAAGGTTACATGGCAAAGACTATATGAATAAATGTAAGTCCAAATACTACTTGATTTTTTGTTTAATAAAAGTCACCACCTGACCTAGCTGTTTCTTTAAACCATCGATTTCTGCTTGCATCTTGATAATTTTTTCATTCAGTGCATTTATTTCTGCTGAAGTCGGTGACTGATTATCAGAAGATGCTACTGGCACTACTATACGAGGAGGGGTTGCCGGGCTATTCTTGGCAGCTACAGCCGCGACTGAAACTGTTTCTGAGCGAGGCTTTTTAGCTTTAACCATCGCTGCCTTGATCGCACTAATTAGTTGCTTCTGGTCAAAAGGCTTTCCCAAAAATTCAAAGTATTCAAAAGGCTCCGTAAGTTTTTCCGTCACCTCTTCTTTACGACCAGACATGATCACCAAGGGAATCTTTCTTAACTCAGGCTGTGCTTGAACTTGCTGAAACACTTCCCAACCGCTCATTTTAGGTAGGAGAAAGTCCAGCATGATCAAACTGAGTTTTTCCTGACGGATGAAGTTGAATCCTTCCAAACCGTCTTTTGCTTCTAATACCTCGAAATTGCCTGGAGGCAACATTTCTCTTACTTTTAACCTGACTACTGTAGTGTCATCGATAACTAAAATTTTGTTGCTTGCCACGGCTTATTGCTCTAACAGAAATTTTAAATGTAAATAGCGATTTTGCTGATTGATGTTACTCAGTTCTGAGTTCTGAGTGCATTAAATAGGAAGAAAGGATTGCAGTACTTAAGTACAAACTCCGCCTTTTGTGGGCAGTCTTTTAACTCAGCGCTTTGCTTATGCCTCTCTCTGCGCTCCAGAACTTTCAACTCAGTACTCTTCATTATGAGAATGTTCCCACTATATACAAATTTTTTGCCCACTGGGGGATAGTATATCTCGCTATAAATGCTAAAAACGTAAGTAATTAAAAAAACTAGTGCAATTTTTTTTTAAAATTTGTGTCATGGTGGTACTTAGGGTTTGAACCTTGCTTCAGTGCAAAGGAAATTCGCCCCACAGTACTATTGGATATTGCTTGGATGTCTATGACTTCGCCACAACCAGCCCAACTCCAGTCGGAAATTACGGCAATGCCTAGCTGGTTACGTCGCCCCATTGGCAAAGCTAGTGAACTTTCTACTGTACAACGCGTTATTAAGCAACGTCAGATTCACACCATTTGTGAAGAAGGACGATGCCCGAATAGAGGGGAGTGCTATGCTCAAAAAATTGCCACTTTTTTACTATTAGGCCCTGTTTGTACACGCTCTTGTGCTTTTTGTCAAGTGGATAAAGGTCATGCACCAATGCCGATTGACTTAGAAGAACCGCGAAAAGTCGCAGAAGCTGTGCAGCTTTTGGGATTGCGTTATGTGGTGCTAACTTCTGTCGCCCGTGATGATTTGCCAGATCAGGGCGCAGGGCAGTTTGTGAAAACAATTGATACTATTCGGCTGTTAAATCCAGAGACTCAAGTTGAGGTGCTAACACCAGATTTTTGGGGTGGTAGTGGTGCTGGGGAATCAGGTCAACGGCAAAGAATAGCCACGGTTGTGACAGCTAAACCAGCTTGTTTTAATCACAATGTGGAGACAGTGCGGCGGTTAACAGGCCCTGTGCGTCGGGGAGCTAAGTATGAGCGATCGCTACGAGTGTTGGCTGTAGTTAAAGAAATTGATGCGACTATTCCAACCAAATCAGGTTTGATGCTGGGACACGGCGAAACCAGGGAGGAAGTCATAGAAACTATGGCGGATTTAAGGTCGGTGGGATGCGATCGCCTGACTATCGGCCAGTATATGCGTCCTTCCTTGGAACATTTATCGGTTCAAAAATATTGGACACCAGAAGAATTTGATGAACTAGGCAGCGTAGCATCAGAAATGGGATTTAACCATGTCCGTTCTGGTCCCTTGGTTCGTAGTTCCTATCATGCGGGTGAGGAGGGGTAAGAGGTAGGGTGCAGGGTGCAGGGTGCAGGGGGGAGAAGACGGTAACTTCCCAATGACCAATGACCAATGACCAATGACTAATGACACAAATATTTCTAAAGAAATTGGGTTTTTGGTACAGGTGTTTGGTATTTCTTAGAAAGTCAATAAAGAAGGAGAACGACTGATGGCTAGAGTTCAAAATTCCCCAGTTCCATCAACAGGAGCTAAACCCCCGTACACTTTTCGCGCTGGTTGGGCCTTGCTGTTATTAGCTGTTAACTTCCTGGTGGCAGCTTACTACTTCCACATCATTGAATAATTAGACGTGGAATGGTGCTGCTCAGATCGTGCCTTTGAATAAACCTTTGGGGCGAATGAGTAGCACCAAAATCATAATTAACAGGGCTACACCTTGTTTATATTGCGAACCTATCCACAGGGTGCTGAGTTCTTGGGTAACACCGATGATTAAAGCAGCAGCGATCGCACCATAGGGATTACCAATACCCCCTAAAATCACGGAAGCGAATAAGGGGAGAATCAAAAACCATCCCATATTCGGGCGGACAGCTGTAATTAATCCATACATACTGCCACCCAAAGAGGTGAATGTGCCAGCAATAATCCAAGTCCAAAGGATAACTTGTTCGACATTGATACCAGAAACTCTAGCTAAATCTAAATCATCAGCCACGGCTCGCATCGCTTTACCAATTTTGGTGTTTTGCAGGAGATAGTGCAGCGCCAAAATAGCAAATATTGCTAACCCCAATACCAACAATTGATTCTGTGGCACCTTGATGCCAAAAATATCTAAAGCCGTCGTTACAGGTAAATCATAATTTTGGTTCTGGCCGCCCCAAAAAAAGATAATGCCATTGCGTAGGAATAAGGCCAGTCCAATAGAGATAATAATCAATGTGGTGGAAGTGGCACGAATAGAGCGCATTCTTGACCACAATAATTTTTCTGAAAGTAGCATGGCGGCTACCGTTCCCACTGCCGCCAGAATCATGGATAGCCAAATATTTATGCCCCCGGCATTGACTAACAGGGTTAAATATGATCCCAAAGTTAGGAAATCACCGTGAGCAAAATTAGATAACCGTAAAATACCGTAGGTCAGCGTCAGTCCCACGGCGGCGAGAGCAATAATGCTTCCGACTGCAATCCCATTAACAATTAGTTGAATAATTTGTGTATCCATCGGTTTTGGCTAAATAATTGCCCCTAAGAAAATATTATGCGGTCGGTTTTATAGAATAATTTTGGTTTGATAGTGTTGATAGTCACTATAAGTTATGAATTAAAAAAAAAAGACAGTTGTGAGTTAATATACATAAGATATTGTTTTCTGTTTTATGCCAAGTCAAATTTGTTCAACGGTCTAGTTGACCATGCAGCAATATTCAAGCTTACCAGAACAAAACTCATCAGTAGATAAAACGCCCCCACTTTTGACAACAATGCAACAACTTCGTGCCGAGTTGTGGCTGGAACGCAGCTTGAACCAGTTGCAAAGTCGCCTTAATGATTGCTTACTGTCTGTTTGTAGTCCCGTCTTACAGCATAGAACCACAGAAGCGGAAATTTTCCAAGCCGTGGTAGACGAGCTGGGTATGGCTTTGCATAGTATGACGGTAGCGATCGCTCTATTTCAACCACGATCCAAAATTGGTCAGGTGAGTTATGTTTCTTGTTCTGACTCGCCATACCCACCACTGATATATCTAGAGACAAAAGATAAAAAGCTGGAATTAAAACTGCAAGCAGTCATAACACTTCAGGATTTACAGCAACTTGAGAGCCAACAACCAAATCAGGTCTGGCGTTTAACTGATGATGCTGGGGCTGTAATTGGTTGGTTAATGATCTCTAAAACGTCTCTACAGTCTGACGAAAAAGCACTCACAGCATCCCAATCTCAACTTAGCTCACAATTACTGGCACGATCTACTAAGCAGTGTGTGGCGGCACTAGCACAACTGCAAAGAATCAAATCTTTACAGCAACAATCGCAACAGCTGGGCAGTTCTAATGAAAAACTAGAGCGCACCAATGAACTGAAAAACCAGTTTTTAGCTAATACCAGTCACGAAATTCGTACACCTTTAAGTTCGATTATTGGTTTTAGCCAACTACTCTTAGCCCAAGGCTACGATCCCACTAGGGAACACCACCAAGAGTATTTAAGGATTATTCAATCTAGCGGTAAGCATTTACTCACGCTGATCAACGATATTTTAGACCTCTCAAAAATTGAAGCCAACCAGCTAGAAGTGGAATGGGAAAATATCAATGTACCGGAGATATGTCGTAATGTTTTGGCACTAGTCAAAGAGAAAGCCGCTAATAAGGGTTTGCAACTGCGCCTCAAACTAGATCCCAATGTCACCACCTTAGTTGCTGACCCTCTACGACTGAAGCAAATGCTGTTGAATTTGCTGTTTAATGCCCTCAAGTTTACCAAGACAGGTGCTGTGGGCTTAGATGTTTTGCCCAAAGATGAATTTGTACATTTTATAGTTTGGGATACTGGTATTGGCATCTCCCAAGAAAATCAATTGCGACTATTTCAACCCTATTTTCAAATTGCTAATACTCTAGTAAATCGCCATGAAGGAACTGGTTTAGGGTTAACTGTGACTCGGAAGTTGGTGGAAATTCATGGTGGTTGGCTGGAAGTGGAATCGGAAGTTGATCACGGTTCGCGTTTTACGATTATCCTCCCGGTCAAGCCTGTTGGAGAAGCAGAGAAGGAAGAGGGAGAAGCAGAGAAGGAAGAGGGAGAAAAATGCCCACTGATTACCTCTAACTCTCCTCTAGAAATTTTGTTGGTGGAAAATGATATACCTAATGCCGAGTTAATCCGAATTTATCTGGGTACATTGGGTTATCAGGTAATTTGGGTAAAGAATGCTGCCGAAATGTGGACAGCGCTGACACAGTTAAACCCAGAAATGTTAGTAATTTTAATGGATATTTATCTGCCAGATGGCAATGGTTTAGAATTGGTTCAGCAGATCAGACAAGAAGCTAAGTATCAGCTGATTCCTGTAATTGTTCAAACAGCAATGGCAATGAAAGGCGATCGCGAAACTTGTTTAGCGGCTGGAGTCAATGATTATATTTCTAAACCGCTTGATTTAGCTCTTTTAGGCAGTTTAGTAGCCAAGCATGGGAAAGTGCTGAGTGCTGAGTGCTGAGTGCTGAGTTTTGAGTGCTGAGTGCTGAGTTTTGAGTGCTGAGTGCTGAGACGCGATAAATCTTGTTTGTACAAGAAAGTACGGTTGGCTGACTGAAAATCAGGAGCTTTGTATCTAAGATAGAATTAGTTGGGTGGTATAGGGTTTTGCCTAGATTGGGAAATCATGTTGACAGAAAAACTTGAGCAATTAAAAGTTTTATTTAGTGAAATGGAGCAGGCTTTGATTGCCTACTCTGGAGGGATTGATAGTACTTTAGTTGCCAAAATTGCTTATGATGTGTTAGGCGATCGCACTTTGGCTATCACAGCTGTTTCGCCTTCGCTATTGCCAGAAGAATTGGAAGATGCGAAAATCCAAGCCGCAACAATGGGAATTCCGCATAAAATTGTCCAAACTCACGAAATGGATAATCCCAATTACACTTCTAACCCTGTTAACCGTTGTTATTTTTGCAAAAGTGAGCTGCATGATACCCTCAAACCCTTAGCTTTGCAGCTAGGTTATCCCTATGTAGTGGATGGGGTGAATGCTGATGATTTACACGATTATCGCCCAGGAATTCAAGCGGCTAAAGAACGAGGCGCGCGATCGCCTTTAGCAGAAGTTGGAGTGACGAAAGCCGAAGTTCGTCAACTTTCACAACAACTCGGTTTACCTTGGTGGGATAAACCCGCCCAACCTTGTCTGAGTTCTCGCTTTCCCTACGGTGAAGAAATTACTGTCGCCAAGTTGCAAAGGGTGGGTAGGGCAGAAATTTATCTGCGAAAGCTGGGTTGGCAGAATTTGCGTGTGCGTTCTGAAGGAGATACAGCGCGGATTGAATTATTACCAGCACAGATCAAAGATTTTGTCTTGACTACGGATTTAGAAGCAGTAGTCTCTGCATTTCAGGGTCTGGGATTTATCTATGTCACACTGGATTTAGAAGGTTATCGCAGTGGTAAGTTGAATCAAGTTCTCAAATTCTCACCTAATTCCCTGAGTGTGTAAATTCTATCTGTTGTAGTGCTGAACGCCAAATATCATAGCCTTCTTGAGACAGGTGTAAACCATCTGTTGTCAATTCTGGGCGCAAATTGCCTTGAATGTCTGTAAACCAGTGATAAATATTCAGATAATCAGCTTTTTCTTGTTGAGCAATCACAGCCAACTGTGTATTAATCTGAATAATTCGGCTATTAGGAATTGTCGGTAGGCGAGTCGGCAAAATTGATTGCACTATGATCTGACTTTTGGGGTGAGACAGGCGCAAAGTACGGATAATTCGCCGATGATTAAGCAAAATTTCTGCGTTACTATCGCCTTTGCGTAAGTCGTTAATTCCAGCCATGATATAAATGACATTCGGTCGTGTAGCCGAAAATGCCCGCAATCTTCTAAAAATGCCAGCAGCAGTATCTCCAGATATGCCTTGATTTAGCCACAATTTACCTGTGGGCAGTTTTTCTTTAGGAAACCACATACTTAAGGAATCACCAACTAAGATCCCTAAATAACTTGCACCTTGTCCTTGGCTGATAGCTTTGGCTTCTAAAGCTAATAAATGTTTCCAGTCTTCATAAGTGACTTGATATTCCTGACTTGAATCCCATGATACTTGCAAAGTATCGCTATCTGTCCGTGTATAAATCTGACCTGTTTTCAAAGCCGCCAATCTTTGTTGGTAAAGTTGATGACCCGATGTTAATGGCCGATGATCTTGCTGGGATCTGGGATGAAATAATGAGTCTGATAATTGTTGATTGCTGAATTCTGGTAAGGATATGTCAAGACTAGGGATGTTTTTTTTATCCACTGTGATCTCGGAATCCTGTGGCAAATTCCGCAATAATTTAGAAGTTTCTGGCAGAAAGCTCGACATCTGTGGAACAGCCGATGCTGGTATTGCTAGTCCTGTTAACAAGCTTGCTGCTAACAGATAAGGTTCCCTCATCGCTTTTTCTTTCCTCATTTTTACTGCTTTTTTCCTATGACAGTATTAATCACCTATATTCAGGAAAATTCTACTGAGATTTAGTAATTATTGTTATTTATACCCTATTGTATATTTCTGTAAAGTAAGTTTACAAGATTATGTTTAAGAATTCACCATTTCTTTAAGACATAATTTTTTACTATGAAGTCAGTTTTATTTCAGAATAGTTTTTTGGAGAATATATAGAAGAAACATCTGGAAAGTGCTAAGATTTAGGCGAAGTAATTAATGTTTCTTTCTTATTCTGTGGCTAGAGCTAGTACAGCAATTGGTGTCAGTCCAATTATTAAGGAGATTGTGCAAAAACAGGCACATTCGACACGTTTAACCCTCAAAGAGGTTATTCTTATGGGAATGCTAGCTATTGACAAGCTAGATGATCAAAGTCGTCAAGAATTAGCCGATCAAGTTCATCAAATGCAGGTGAATGGCGAGATTTGAGCCAACAGTTATGAATTTAAAATTTCCCAACTGAACTATTGACCGAATCGATAACGACTTCCCATAACATAATCCTCATTAATTTCAAAAGAAATCCATCGGCGTTGCCAAGTTTGAGCCACAAACCCAGTTGTATTGGAACCTGCAAATGGGTCTAACACCAGATCACCTTCATCAGTTAAAAATTTGATGAAAAATTCAGCAAAGCCGGTTGGAAATCTTGCCGGGTGGGGTTTTACTCCCTCGGCTTTACATCGCCGTAAATAAGCGCTATTGGATTGGGTATTGGCAATTTCTAACAAATTTGGCGGAATTGCTCCCTGATTATCTTTTTGAAATTTCTCAGAAATATCATGTCCACTGGGACGAATTTTAGCTTTATAGCCATTTTTCAGTAGTTGTTTCATACTCTGGCTATATGGCTTTAAAACTTTTCTGTTGTCGGCTTTAGGATTTGGTGTTTTCGACAACCACCAAACTACATTGACAGAATCTTTCACCCGAATGCGTCTAATTGTCACCCACTCTGCTGGGGTAGGTAATCGAGCTGGATTATAGTGATAGAATTCTTGAGCGAGAAAAAAGCCGACTTCTTTACACAATCTGACTAAGAGTTCATATTGGTAGATACTCCGTACAGGATGACCAGGAAGGTAAGCACCACCTAAATCTAAAATAAATGAGCCATTCTCTGTAAGAACTCTTTTAAACTCATTGGCGAAAGGTAGAAACCATTCAATATATTTTTCTGCGCTTTCATTACCATATTCTTTTTGACGTGTGAGCGCAAATGGTGGTGATGTGAGGATGAGATTAATACTATTTGGCTCAATAGATTTAATGAGTTCTAGGCTATCACCCAAATACGCTGTCCCTAAACTTTGGGTGTAATAAGGATTTAAAATTATCTCATTTGATGATGTGATTGTTTTTTCTTGCAAGAGTTTTAACTAGTTCAAAAGGGTTGAAATTTTATACAGCAGATTTAATGAGGCTTTAAACCCAGTTTTTTGGTAATAGCCCACTCTACGCATAACTGAAATTTTATCACTTTTTGTAAGGGAGGAATTTACCAGACATAATAACTTTCAGGCGATCGCCTTTGGGGTCTGATTCTTTTTCCACGATGTAAAGTTACTTTTAGGCGATCGCTGCTGGCAAAAGAGTAAATAGATATACTTAGTATCAAATTATCTTAAATATAAAACTCCTATTTGAATTTTGATAGCTTGCATGGCGTAAGCCATACAAAACGACCTATACCGTAGAAATAAGTAATAGCATTGACTGGATGGTAAAATTAAACCGGATATTAACTAAATTTTAACATTACTGAACTGAACTTTGGGCAAGCGATCGCATCCTACTTCAGACTGATTTATTTCAGTATTTCAAACAACAATAGTTTACTTATTTTTTCTGTAAACTATTTGCCAAAATGCCGGGATTCGATGAATTTAAAATAGTATCCTGTTCTGTATTCTGAGAACAAGAAGTTAGATTATAGGTCTAACAATTACACATATCACGCGACTGTCCATGTTCCGACAACCTGCTTTTGGCATCGCTTTAAGTACGCTTGTCCTGGCGAGTGGATTAATGAATGCTCCCATAACAGGTAAAGAATCTACAGAACAAACCACTCGTAATCAACCGTTATTCATTCCTTCCAGTCAGGCTGCAACATTAACTACTAACTTTGACACAAATGCCCTAGAAAAATCAATTTTTGACGACATTAATCGATATCGAGTTACTCATAATCTGCCAAAGTTGACCCTAAATGCAAATATCACTCAACAGGCAAGGATACACAGCCAAAACATGGCTAATGGTAAAGTCCCTTTTAGCCATGACGGATTTGAACAGCGAGTCACAGCTATTCCCCTGCGCTACAACAATGCGTCAGAGAATGTCGCATTCAATCGGGGATATAGCAATCCGGCGAGTCAAGCTGTTAAGGGTTGGTTGGAAAGTCCCGGACATTTGAAGAATATTCAAGGCAATTTCAACCTGACAGGGATTGGTGTGGCGACCAATCAAAAAGGCGAAGTTTACCTCACCCAAATTTTCCTTAGTAGTAGATAGATTGATTTACTAAGTTTTTGGACAATAATAATGTAGTGCCTGATGGTATAGCCCTGGGGGTATGGCTCGTTTAGCCCGTGCTGACTAGAAACCAAGTTAGCTCAAGGCTTTCAGCAATCAACAATGTCCTAACGTGTATGCGTAGTGCTATATTTTGTTCTAAAAGGCACTGCATTTATTATTGGTAATTTATGACATTACAAGATTTTCAAGTAGGCGATCGCGATTTGAGTGACGCTATTTTGGCTGAGTATTTAGCATCCGATGCCATCGCTATCGACACCGAAACAATGGGATTATTACCACACCGCGATCGCTTGTGTTTGGTTCAGCTATGCAATCGAGAAGGTAAAGTCACCGCAATTCGCATCGCTAAAGGGCAAACCGCAGCCCCAAATTTAAAAACACTCTTTGAAGCGGTGAACGTCGTTAAAGTTTTTCACTTCGCGCGTTTCGATGTGGCGACGTTACGCCATAACCTGGGAATTCAGGTTCAGCCCGTTTTTTGTACCAAAATTGCCAGTAAACTGGCTCGTACCTACACCAATCGTCACGGACTCAAAGAGGTAGTACTAGAGTTAGAACACATAGAATTAGACAAAAGCGCTCAAAGTTCCGATTGGGGTAACGCTGATAATTTATCAGAAATTCAACTCAATTATGCCGCCAATGATGTTCGCTACTTACTCGGCATACAGCAGAAACTCACAGAAATGCTGAAACGAGAAGAACGTTGGGAAATCGCTCAGGAATGCTTTCAAGTGTTGCCAACTTTAGTTACCTTAGACTTGCTGCAATTTAAGGATATATTTGAGCATTGAGTAAACAGTCAATAGTTGCTAGTAACTATTGACACTACACATCTTGATTGAGATTTTCCAAGTGGTCTTGCATCCGAGACACCACATTTAAATCATCTGCACCTGTGGGAGTTTTGGATTCAATAATACCTTCTGTGGGGCCGCCAATTTCCTTCCAGGCAGCTAAACCACCTTTAAGTTGAGATACATGGTCAAATTTAGCGCTACGAAGTATTCTAGCGGCTTGGGCGGCTTGTTGCTCATCCGCACCGTATATATATATATCACGATGTTGATCTAAAGATGACGTAGCTCTATCGACTAACTCATCTATAGGCATTGGCATTGCCCCCATGATATGACCATCATTGTAGGTCTGGCGATCGCGCACATCTATAATTGTAAAAGCTGGTTCGCCCCATTCCAAACGAGACTTAACTGCATAAACGTCAGATTGCGCTTCTACTGGTGGCTGTGAGGGAATAATAGCCTTTAGCGGATTAGTATTCATAACCTTATTTAACTAAACTTACTAACAGTAAGTTAGCAATATATATACATAATTATGTTCTTTCGCAGGTATGAATATCTTCAACTTCTATCTACAGGCAGATTAGCTTAATGAATTTTTATTATTTAATTATGTCGGCTTAATTCCTGTTGAAATCCAGAGTTATTTTTTTCTATCTTACGTAAAATTGCAGTACACCTGATTTATTTCATACCTTTTATTTCATTCTTTGTGCTTTACCCTGAGTTAAAATATCTACAATTAATCTTGCTTGAATCCCTGAACTCAGAAATTCTTGGCTAATCTATTTTCATTGATGGATACAGAAAATAATTTTAGTCAAGGATAATCCTAACTGTTGACAAATTTGGTAGCTGAACTTTTAATAAACTTAATAGAAAATTAAGTAAAGCGAAGCAATACAGTGAAAAAGTTTTGCCAGAAACTGTTAGATACCTAAGTAAACAAACCAAACAGGCACAAATTATTACATCAACACTAGAGTAAAACTTTTTTGATAGGGTGCAGTTATAACTCTAGGGAAAATGTAATTACAGCGTATTTCACAAAAAAAATGGCTTACCGTAAAGTCGCTACCACAACAAAAATGAATCGCCAGATCAAAAATAGGCTAAAACGTTATGGTGATGCTTGCTGTTACAAATCCTAAGATTCTTGTTGTCGATGACGATTTAGGCATCCGCAATCTTATCCAGCGCTTTTTAAGTCGAAAATATCAAATAGAGTCAGCCGCAGATGGTAAAACAGCTTTGTTCTTGTTTGACAAATTCAATCCCGACTTAGTAATTTTAGATTGGAATTTACCAGACATCAATGGCTACCAACTGTGTCAAGAAATGCAGAGTCGCACTAATGTTTTAGTGATGATACTGACGGGAAGAACTGCTGAGTCCGATAAAATTAAGATTCTTTCCGCAGGTGCTGATGATTTCATGACTAAACCGTTTAGTCTAGCTGAAGTTGAAGTGAGAATACAAGCTCTTTTGAGACGCATTCGCTGTATTGATCACTATCCCACACAACGTCTTGTTTTTAAACAGTTAGCAATTAACCCAGATAATCGGGTGGTAACACTTAATGACCAGCCTCTGTCTTTAACAGCTCTGGAGTTTAATATCTTACACTTTTTAGCAAGTCATCCTGGTAAAGCTTGGAGTCGTCCCCAGCTAATTCAAAAAATCTGGAATTGCGAATATGTGGGTGATGGGAGGGTAGTTGATGTGCATATAGGACAACTGCGTAAAAAGTTGGAAATTGATAGTACTGTTCCTGAGTTTATTAAAACTGTGCGCGGCTACGGTTACAAGTTTGAACTACCAGAATCTACTGCGATTGGTTGAGTATATAATTTAGTGTTAAGCTTGAGTTTTTATACTGAATACACTAAAGTATTTTGTGTCTACTCAACCCCCAGAGGAAAACTTTATTGTTGCTAATTATCGCAGCAAAAGTTCACCAAAAGTCAAGATATACCGAGTTTAGCTGATATTTCTCCCATAGGTGAAATTTGGGACAAACACCGAGCCAATGCGGAGAAAATTGCCTACTATTACGCTACATCTGGGGAAAATTCCTTCTTGGAGTATGCTTGGCGGATGAGAATGTGTGCTGATTTGCTGGAGTTTCAATTATTACCAGAAGCAGCAGCAGGTATTTTTAAGTTAAAACTGTCAAATGCGCGATTTTGTAGAGTGCGCCACTGTCCGGTTTGTCAGTGGAGGCGATCGCTTATGTGGAAGGCTAGAGCCTATAAAATTCTCCCACAGGTTGTGACAGATTATCCCAAATATCGTTGGCTATTTATCACCCTCACAGTCAAAAACTGCCAAATTCAGCAACTCAGGGAAACTTTGCATGAAATGAATAAAGCATTTAAGCGATTATCTGAATTAAAAGCCTGGCCTGCAAAGGGTTGGATTAAATCGATAGAAGTGACGAAGGGTAAAGACGGGATATCAGCGCACCCACATTTACATATTTTGGCGATGGTACAGCCTTCGTATTTTAGTCATGGTTATATTTCTCATGCAAAGTGGGTGGCTTTGTGGCAAAAGTGCTTACGGATAGATTATCAGCCCATTCTTCATATTAGCGCGATCGCCAAGCATCAGGACCCCAAACGGCTGATTCCAGAAATCCTCAAGTATCAGGTGAAAGAATCGGATTTGATAGGGGATAGAGAATGGTTTTTAGAGTTAACCCGTCAGTTGCATCAAAGCAGAGCGATCGCTGTAGGGGGTATACTCAGACACTATATGCGAGAGTTAGAAGAGGAAAATCAAGACCTCATTGGCGCGAGTGAAGAGATAGATGAGGTTGATGAAGGAAAATTATCTTTCAAATGGGAGAGCAAATTACAGAGATTTAAAATAGTGAGTGAAATAGTGAGTGATACAAGCGATACCATTAAAGCCACCTAATCAATGCTTTAAAAGGGTTTAAGGGATTTAAAAGCGTAGATACTGAGGTTTAATCCGACGGAATGTCAAAGACCAACGGTCAGATGTAACCGGATAAAGCTCATGGGGAATATGGGAATTAAATTTGATAACCTGACCATCCTGAAGGTTATATGGATAATCATTGATAAGCAAAGTAGCTTGTCCGATATTGACAGATACAAGTAGGGATTCAAAATCAGAATGATCACGATGTTTTGTCATGCAACCACCAGGACGGTAATAAGCAAGTAAAGCACAGTCCCAACCTGGATAAATTAGATTACCTAGTCGAGTAACTCTATAATCGAAATTACCTGATTTAATCTGTAAAGGTTTAGTGAGTATAGCCTCATGTTTAAACCATTTATGAGTTCGATTAAAAACTAAATTACTAGAAGACATTTGCTTCATATCAAACTGATGCTTACACCAATCATGAAGAACATGAAGGTCGCGACGAACATATCCAAGAGTTTCCATTAAGTTGATTCATTCCATACTGATACTTCACCACATTCGCAGCGTTAGCTGCATGAACACTGCGGTGTTAGTTATGTGACATAGACTAATTATTGCTGTCAGAAGAAAACATAAAAAAATCCCAGGAATACCACAAATGGATGCCTGGGAAAAGCAAATTGCTTCACTTGAAATTAGAAAATAGCTTCGATATGAGTTTATATATTCACTGATTTATCGGTAGATATAATATGCAAATCTATTTAAAAAAATGAAGCGTAGGGTGTGTTGTAGCGAAGCGCAACGCACCGTCAAAAATTCGACTGCGTTCAGTTAAAAATTAAAGGTGCGTTAGCCTACGGCATAACACACCCTACTGGTAATTTGTATTTCTTCATATACATTGAATTTTTCTCGCCTACTGACTTAGCAGTGAGAAAATATCAACGATAATCTTGGCTTTGAATATCACGCAGACGCGCCGCATCACGCATACCGTAATCAGTGCGAGTAAAGCGATTTAACTGCGACTCATAAAAGTCTCTATTGGCTTTTAAATGCTCAGGGTCAGGGTCATCTAAAGGATGATGTAATGCTGTGCGTAAGGCTTGAATTACCGCAGATGTAACGTTGTACATTGACCGTTGAAAAGTAATTCCCAACTGAATCAACATATCATCTTCGCCTCGGCAATGTTTTTTGTAATCTTCAATCAGATATTCTGGCAAGAAATGCAGCATATCTTGCATTAATAATGTTGGGGGAATACCTGCTGTACCCACCGGAAATACATCAGCATAAAGAATACCATAGTGGAAATCCTCTTGCTTATTTGGTACTTGACCGGCTTGAGCATTATAAGATTTTGTTCCCCTAAAGGGTGCTGTGCGATAAAAAACAGCTTCTACATAAGGTAATGCAGCTTCATACAACCAGACAAAACCTTCAGATTTGGGAATGATTTCGTAGCATTCACCACGGATATAAACATGATGGTAAATTGGACGACTTGCTACTGCAAAAATGCCATTTACCAGAAAATTCATGGCTTCTGGGACAGTAGTAATTTTCCCTTCGTCATATAAATCTGACATTTCAAAAAATACCGGAGCCATAACTTCCCAGAATAGCCCCAAATTAGAATAGTAAGACATTTGGCGGCACTGTTCTAGAAACATATCTGGGAACAGTTTATAAAGCCCCAACATTACCGGGTTTCCTTGGAAATAAGCTTTGATAGCTCTATCAGCATTGGCTATATATTCTGGACTATCTAAATAAGGGTCAAATTTCCCACCCATTCCCCTGTGCCAAAACATAGCCCGCATACAAGCTTCAGCAAATTCCATATTGATGCGGTCATGGAATAAGTGATGTAATAACTTAGGCATTTTCAAGGTTTCACCCTTTTCCATAAATGCCAAAAGTTCAGGATGTGCAGTAGCTTCACCGCGCCAAACTCTCAATTCTGCATCATCACCAGCATAATGATTATGCAATTCTAAATACTCTTTCGGCAAGAAGTATTTGAAGAAGGGTAAGGGATTTAAAAATACACGTTCAGCGATATAAAGCAAATTACGCCAGTAGAAATCCATCGGTACGGCATAAGCTTTATAAATGCCGATAATTTGCTTTAAATTTTCAGGTGTATCTGGCAACATCGAACCACCTGCTTCTAGCCGATGAATGATATCAGCAAATTCATGTTGAGAAGGAGGTAATTTACTAGTAGATTTTTCTGGAGTTTGTACCATTGCTATTGCCTCATATCAAAATGAAAAAGAATAATTGACCTCTCCCCGGCATAAATTAAGGACTAAAGTCCTTACTACAAACCTTGAATTATTTCTGTTGCTCTACTTAACTAGATTTATTCAATTGGAAATTGAGCAACCACGGTTTTTTCTATTGGGGTAATTGTCGCTACCATTGCTGTAGTTGTGGTTTCACTCCAGCGCACTAACCAAGTGGGTTGTATACCTAAAAAGATAATTAGAACTGCCAAAACTATGGCCGGAATTTTTTCCGCCCAGACAACTTTGGGGTAGTAAGCTAAATTATTATCTAACTTGCCAAAACAGGTACGGTTGAGGAGAATCACGAAATACACTGCTGTTAAGCCGCTAGATGCTACACACAATAGTGTGGGTAAAGGAAAGGCTGAAAAACTACCTTGAAATACAATAAATTCCGCCACAAATCCTGTTAAGCCGGGAATTCCCGCACTAGCCATCCCACTGAGAACCAGTAAAGCACTAATGAAAGGTAAACCGCGAATAGGACTCATTAAACCATTGAGTTTATCTAATTCACGTGTACCAACCTTGGCTTCTATCACCCCGACTAGGTGAAAGAGAATTGCCAGAATTAAACCGTGGCTAAACATTTGAGCCACTGCACCCACCATTGCTAACGGTGTACTAGAGGCACTGGCCAGCAAGACATAACCCATGTGACCGATAGAACTGTATGCTACCATGCGCTTGATGTCTGTTTGCGCGATCGCAATTACCGCCCCATAAATCGCACTAATAGCCCCCCAAATAGCTAAGGTTGGTGCAACCACAGTCCAAGCTTGGGGAAACATTCCCATGCCAAAGCGTAACAGTCCATAGGTTCCCAACTTTGCCAACACACCACCTAATAAAATCGCAATGGGTGCGGAAGCTTCAACATAAGCATCAGGTAGCCAAGTATGGAAAGGAACCAGAGGAATTTTAATTCCAAAGCCGATAATAATTCCTACCAGGAGGATGAATTGCAAACCTGCGGAAATATTTTGGGTAGAGACAGCATCGAAAGCAAAACTGTTAGCACCAGTGAGGAATACCAGACCTAAGAAGGTAGCTAAAATGAAAGCACCGGAAACAGCAGTATAAATTAAAAACTTGATGCCAGCATAAGCCCGTTTTTCTCCTCCCCAAATAGAAATTAATAAATAGAAGGGAATTAATTCTAGTTCGTAAAACAAAAAGAATAACAATAGGTTTTCTGCTAAGAATGCCCCAGCAACGCCACCACTAATAAATAAGATGAGGGCGTAAAAAAGCCGTGGGCGTTCAGTTTCTTGGTTACTGCTATAAATCGCAATCCAAGTGAGTAAACTATTAAGCAGCAACATCAGAATGGATAACCCATCAACCCCTATTTGATAAGTTAAACCCAATGTGTCATTCCAAGGTAGATACTCTTCAAATTGCATCCCTGGAGTGCTGATATCAAATTTCAGCAAAATAAACAAATTCCAGCATAAAACTATGGCTGCTACAATTAAAGATACTAAGCGGATGCGACTAGCTGGGACAACTTTACTGGGTAAAAACCCGATAATTACAGCACTGAGAATTGGTATCCAAATCAGAAAACTCAACATACTCTAGAATTTCCCTTTCTTTCTTTCTTTCTTTCTTTCTTTCTTTGTGTACTTTGCGTCCTAGCGCCCTGGGGCATACGCTGCGCGAATGTGGTTCGTTCATATCTACACCCCACAAGCCATCAGACAGAAGTGGTATAACTCACCAAAAAACCACCATATAGCGCAGACTTAAAACATCAAACTTAAAAACTGGATTTTCCAGAATGGCCAAGTTATCCAGGCACATAAAACGCCTACTCCTAAAAGTACGGTGAAGGCATAAGTTTGGGTTTGTCCAGTGGTACTGTATTTTAAACCTTCGCCACCTAATAGGGAAAATAACCCGACTAAATTCACTATGCCATCAACTATAAAGCGGTCAATCATATCAGCTAATTTGGAAAGTTGGGCAACGCTGAAAATGATGGTGAGGCGATAAAGTTTTGGTGTGTAAAAATCGTAAGCAAATAAATCTTGTAAGGGTTTCCAAGGTAGGCGAATTGGCTTAGGAATATTGCCTAAATAGATGATAGCGCTAATGCTGCAACCAAAAATACTTGACCAGATTAGTAATAGCACGACATCTTTATTCAGACTTGCCCAATCAGGTAATATTGATAAGCTTTGTAACACTAAAGGCAAATGTAGAACAAAGCCGAATAAAATTACCATTGGCATGACCATTGGCCAGTGAACTTCAGGCGATCGCTCACTCATTTGTTTAGCTTTACCACCGAAAATTAAGCCAAATTCTCTGGTTAAACTGAAAGCTGTTAAGGCGTTGACTAGAATAATAACCCCCACTAACCAAGGGGAAGTTTCCCAAAGACCATTAGCTAATTCTACTAAAGCCCAAAAGCTACCTAACGGGGGAAAAGCAATTAATCCTAATGTTCCCGCTATGAAAGCTAACCCAGAAATTGGGCGACGTGTCCACAAGCCTCCGAGTTGAGTCACATCTTGGGTGATACTATTCCAAACAATACCGCCGGTACTCATGACCAATAATGCTGAAGCTAAAGCATGGGTAAGGACTAACAATAATGCTGTTTCTTCTTGTTGTGTGCCGACAGCAATAAACACTAAGCCCATGTAAGCACTAACAGAATAAGATAAGCAGCGTTTCACGTCAATTTGAGCGATCGCAATTAAGGATGCACCCACAGATGTCACCACACCGATGGCGATAATAAACGATGAAACCACAGGTGATAAAGTTAAGACAGGTTGCAGCTTAATTAATATCCACGCACCACTAGCAACCACTACCGAGTTCCGCAAAATTGTACTGGGAACAGGGCCTTCCATCGCTTCATCTAACCACAAATGCAAAGGAAATTGAGCGCATTTACCCATTGGGCCAGCAACTAATGCTAAACCTACTAATGTAATCACCTTTGGGTCTACTTGAGTATTACTAGCCCATACTGCTAACTCTGTATAATCCCAAGTTCCTGATAAAGTCCATAAACCCAAGACTCCCATAAGTAAGAATAAGTCTCCTACCCGCTTGGTTAAGAAAGCATCTCTAGCACCAGTGACTACCAAAGGTTGACTAAACCATAAACCAACTAATAGATAGGTTCCTAATGTTAGGACTTCCAAAATTACATAGCTAAAAAACAGATTATTGCACAAAGCTAAGGCACATAATCCTGCTTCAAATAATCCCAATAAAGAATAGAAGCGTCCCCAACCCCAATCCATTTCCATGTAACCCAAGGCAAAAATTTGAGCTAAGAAATTCAAGCCAGTTACTATCACCATTGCGCCCACACTTACCGAAGAAATTTCTAAGGCAATGGTGAGGTTTAAACCTGCGGTAGATAGCCAAGGTATAAATATTTCGTGGGGTGGTTGATTCCAAGTTGATTGTAAAGCTAAGACACTATGAACTAATGCCAAAAAGGTCATGACTAAATTGACATAACCTGCTGGTCTTGAGCCAGTTTTGCGAATAATTCCCGGCGACCAGGGAATTGCTAAAAGTCCACCTGTTAAGGCATAGAAAGGAACTAACCAAACAGTCTCCAGGAGAAACTGAGCCATAAAATTAACCTCTGTATTGATAGCACAAATTAGCCCTTCTGGGAACAAATTTAACTTTGCTCTCAGTTAGCTAATGATTCTAGATAAGGGAATTTTATTTTTGCTTAATATTATTTTCATCTTACCCTCATATTTACCAAAAAGGAATTATGTAACAAAATAAATCCGTGATGTCTACTGTAATTAATTCTTATATAATTTTTTGTCAAGTTTATCCATAGAGTGCAGTCTATGAATTATGATTGAGTTTAAACGATACAGCAAAATCAGTTAACAGTTATCAGTTCCAGCAGTTTTCGTATATTTAGGATTGGCTGAATAAATATAAAACCCAGATAAAT
>NZ_JAYGHH010000012.1:10023-25635 GCF_034931045.1 Nodularia sp. UHCC 0506 | reverse complement strand
TTCCCTGTTCCCTGTTCCCTATCCTCAGAAACACTTAACTGATAACTGATAACTGTTAATAATGACTACCTGATTTGCGATGTTCAACGGCAGTCACGCCATCATTTTCTAACACTTCACCTTGCTCGACTATGGCATAAATTAAGCATCTATCACCACATTCTAGTAAGTTGGTGACAGTGCATTCTAAATAAGCCAATGCTTCAGTTAAAATTAAACAACCATTATCAGCAGTTTTTGTCTCCAGATTGGTAAAAGGATTTTCTCCTAACGTGCTTTGACGGAAAAAATAACGTCGTAAATTTCTACCTTCTTTGAGGATATTCAGCACAAATCTGTCGCCAGGTTGACGCATTAAGTCTGCATTCTGTTCTTGAGCAACAGCAATCATAATTCCTGGTGGATCAAATGTGGCTTGAGATACCCAAGAAGTTAAAATACCTTTATGGCTTTCTAAATCACGGGTGGTAACTACACACAAAGAACCAATAATTCTGCCTACGGCTTGTTCGGTGCGGTCGATTTTAGCTTCTGGAACAACTTGGCGAGGAGTACGCAGTTTTTTAGTTTTCTTTAAAGTTTGGGCAAAAATCGCACCTGCGCTTTGACATTGTGCGAGAGTTTCTTGTGTAGGGCTAAAGCGTACTCGAATTGTTTCAAAGCCTAAACGGTAGTTAGCATCTTTGAGTTTACCTTCAATTAAATCTATGGCTTCACCACTCCAACCGTAGGAACCAAATACCCCAGCTAACTTAGTTTTCGCCGCCGTTGAGAGGACTATACCTAAAGCGGTTTGAATTTGGGTGGGTGCATGACCACCTAAAGTGGGAGAACCGATAATAAATCCATCACTAGTGTCGATTATGCGGGTAATATCTGCGGGGTCTGCAAGTTCACAGTTGATGGATTCCACATTCACACCATTTTCAATCAAACCTTGAGCGATCGCATGAGCTAAAATTGCTGTACTGCCATAAGCAGAAGTATAAAGCAAAGCGACACTTAAATCTTGAGATTTTTGTGCTTGACACCATTGACGGTAATCATAGGTAAAACGGCTTAAACTATAACGCACCACTGGCCCATGACCAGGAGCATAACATCTAGCTGGTAACAGTGCCAATTTATCTAAAGTTGCTTCAACTTGTGTGGCTTGGGGTGCGTGGAGACAGTCGAAGTAATAATGGCGTTCCGCGTCTAATATTTTCCAGTCTTCATCAAATAACGTATCTTCGCAAATATGCGCGCCAAAAAATTTGTCTGTGTACAAAATCTTGGTTACAGGGTCATAAGTACAAAGACCATCAGGCCAACGAGGAGTAGGAACTGTGATAAATGTCAAGTGATGTCCTTGTCCTAAATCCAAAGAATCCTCAAAACGCACAGCTTGAATGCGTGATTCCCACTCAGGAAAATCAGTTTTCAAAGCATTCGCAGCCGGACGGGAGCAAATTAAGGTAGCTTGGGGTGCTAGGAAAAGTAACTTTTCCAGGGTAACTCGGCGATTGGGGTTGATATGACCGAGAATAATGTAATCAAGGGTAGTGAAATCAAGATGTTGTGCTAGTTGTTCTAGATAAATAGCCGTGAAAGATTCCCCAGGAGGGTCAATTAAAGCTATTTTGTCAGCCTGAATCAGATAAGAATTGGCTGTAGTCCCCTTTTGACGTGAATACTCAACTTCAAATTTTAGACGTTCCCAAGTGCGCGATCGCAATATTAGCGTCTGTTCACCAATATTTGCCATTTGTACATCTCTGGGGCGATTAAATGTAGCAACAGTCATCATATTCTCCTCTCAGTTGGAAATGGGAATTAAAACTCTTTGATTTTTGACCCTTCGACTACGCTCAGGGTAAACTTTTGACTTGCGCCCTGCGGTACTAGTCCCTAATTCCTAATTCTTGCTTATGGCGATTTCGATAGTGTTGGGATATTTTTTGTTCTGGGTTAATACCGTCAAAGGTGGGGGGTAGCCAAACTCGCAAAATTAACAAAATTCCTAACACTAATAAAAAAGCGCAAGTCGCTAACACTTGACTCCAATTTGTTTCTAGTACACCTTTAACAATCACTTCTCTTAAGGCGGAAACAATAGAAACTTCCACAGCGACACCAATAGATATGCGTTGTTCTTGGAGGTAAATAATTAGCAGCCGAAATAACTCAACTAAAATGAGCAAAAACAAGATATCGGCAGTAACTACATGGAAATCTAAAGGAGGAAGCAGGGAAAGAAACATATCCCACACCTCAATAGCCATGAAGCTAAATAAACCAATACATAAGGAAATTACAATCACATCTTGAATAAATTCTAAGGTGCGAACGATGCGACCCCGATTAGTTTCGTAAACGGAAACTTTGCCATTTTCCACAACAGGTTTGTACATATCATTGGGTATGAGGATTTTAAATTGATTTAGTAATGATTGCCGATTTTGCGGTGATGAACGGTGGTCAGGGCGTTGACGTTGGCAACTCTGCCGATTTTGACGGTGCTGTAAATCACCCAATGGTCGCCACAATCCATGCGGCTAGTGATTTCACATTCCATATAGGCTAAAGCGTCTGCAAGGATGGGGGAATTATTAATTGCTGGATAAGTTTTTATTCCTTCAAAACGGTCTGCACCGGGAGCAAAACGCTTGAGAAAATGTTTCATTAATCCTTGATAATTATCTTCTCCAAGAACATTTAAAACAAAGCGATCGCCTCGTTGCATTAAAGATTCAATTGCGCGTTCTTTAGACACAGCAACGGCTACTCCTAAAGGATTTAAACTGGCTTGTATCACCCAAGAAGCTAACATTGCACTTTGAATTTCACCTTTTTTAGTGGTGATAATATATAAACCAGTGCTAATTCTTCCTAAAGCTTTTTCTAAATCTGTGTTGATGGATTTATTTTTTTTGATAGTGCGGTCACGAGTCAACCATTGACCCATATCTGTACCTGCTTCTTCACACAATTGTTCTGTGCTTTTTGTTGGAGCCTCTTTAATTAAAATAGGGGGAAATGCTTCAACTAATCCTAACTCTTGAAACTTATTCCGTAAGGGATAAACAGGTTCGTCTTCTCCACCACCAGACTCTAACAAACCTATTGTCTGCTTTTGATGTACAGCCGCTAAGATAGTATTTAAAGCAGCTTGAGCCGTAACTGAATATTGAGATGGCATAGCAATCATTACACCAGAAGCTTGAGATACTACTTCTCTAACTTCTTGTGGTTCAGCACTATTGATGTCTACAAATTCTACAGCCACACCTGTTTTAGTACATCCATGCCCTAAATTATAGGCTAAATGTTCGCTATAGCCGTAATTTTCAGCATAAAACAAAGCAACTAATATCTCTGTTTTAGCTTGTTCTAAACTCCAGGTGAGATACTTGTTTAACCACTGGTGAATCTGATATTTTAAGAGGGGACCATGACCTGTAGCCACTGTCTTGATTTCTAAATTAGCAATCCGTTTTAAAGCTGCTAAAACAGACCGCGCATTTGGTCCCATGAGACAATCATAGTAATATTTAAAATCATCTTCGATGGCGGAGAAATTTTCATCATAGGTATGGTCATCACAATAGTGCATTCCAAACACATCGCAGGTGTAGAGAATACCTGTTTTATGATCGTAGGTTAAAATTGTATCCGGCCAGTGTAAGTTAGGTGCAGATATAAATTCTAAGTTGTGACCATTACCTAAATCTAAACGCTCTCCGCTTTTTACCATCAGCGATTTAAATGGCTGATGAACCATATTTCCTAGAAACTGAATTGCTACCTTAGAAGCAACAACTGTAATTTCAGGCGCTAACTGTAAAATATCCTTCACTAAACCACTATGGTCTGGTTCCGTATGGCTAATAATCAAATAATCTATCTTATTTGGATCAATTAAACCTGCAACTATCTCAAGATATAGTTCCTCAAACTTGCGGTGTGAAGTGTCAACTAAAGCAGTTTTTTCCCCTGCAATTAAAAATGAGTTATATGTTGTTCCGTTTTGCAAAACAAATTCCACATCAAAACGCTCTCTATCCCAATCAAGACAACGAATAGCAGTGGTTTTAGGGGCAATTTCTACCGTTTGAACAGTCAAACGTCCGACATTAATAGCTGGGGTGTTTTCTGTCAGGATGACCATTAATTTTCACCTACAAAAATCTAGAAACTTCAATATGCTTTTATATTGAACTAGAAACTCTAATTAGTAAAATGTTAATTTCTCAAGTTATTCATTAGTAATATTTATGGTTTATTCGCGTTAAAGCAGCATTGAATTTTATCAATACTAATCATTAGTTTGATGCTGGATAAGAAATTTCTTAACTCTGTGTTCTCTGCGCCTGGTGCGGTTAAATAAATCCGTCTTCAAACATAGAAAGCGCTGAAAAAACCAAGGTTACTTTTTACTACCAACCCGCAGTCTTTGACAAACTAACTCAGTCGCCAACTCTATCGCCGCTTTCATACTGGTAGCATCAGCAATTCCCCGACCAGCAATATCAAATGCTGTACCATGATCTGGTGAAGTCCGCACAAAAGGTAAACCAATAGAAGTGTTAACAGCGCGGTCAAAGGCCATCAACTTCACTGGAATTAAGCCTTGGTCGTGATACAGTGCCAAATACCCATCGGCGGGATTTTGAATAGAAGCATGACCATACCAAGCTTGACCTGGTTTCACCCACATTGTATCTGGCGGTATTGGTCCATCTAGCTGGAAATTAGGGCGTTTTTGCCGTTCTTGTTCTAACCAGGGAATTAACCAATCTTGTTCTTCTGTTCCCAGTTGTCCCTGTTCGCCACTGTGGGGATTTAAGCCTGCGATCGCAATTCTCCCATTTTTTAAACCAAAGTCTGCTTGTAAACACTCCACCAACAAATCTAATTTTCTCGTTAACAACTCTGGTGTTAATGTCTGAGCTACTTGACAAAGAGGAATATGTGTAGTAGCAAGTAGAGTGCGGAGTATCCAACCAGTATAAGGCGATCGCGCCACGAATAACATTCCAAAGCGGTCAACCCCTGATTTTTCGGCTAAAAGTTCTGTTTGCCCTGGATAATTGTAACCTGCCAACTTCCAAGCAGACTTAGCAATGGGGCCTGTGACAATACCATCAAACTTACCGGACAGCGTGCAGGCGATCGCATATTCCATATAAGCAAAACTCGCCGCACCACTAGCGGCATTACCAGTACCTATAATAATATTCTCGGTAACTTCACTATCTAATGGCACATCTATCACCTGTAACTCCTCTGGATTTGCTAAATTTGCTGCATTCAGCCTTTCATAAACCTTAATTAGCAAATCCTTACTACCTACCACAGTTACGTCGCAGTTTTGACAAATGTCTTTATCTGCCAAAGCTTTTAAAATGACTTCAGCACCAATTCCCGCCGCGTCTCCCAGTGTCAGCGCCAAACGTGGGCGATTTATTTTGGGAAAATTTGCTGTTTTATCTTGATGGCTTTGATACATAATATTACTTAATAATCCGGTAATTAAGGGACTTCTATCACCCAAAATTGGGGATTGACCATAAAACTGGTTTAAAATTATTTACACAGGTCTAACATTTGTAAAGGAGAATCACACCAATGGGCGGCGAAATTCTAAATGCAGCACTATTGTCCTTCAGTTTAATCTTCGTGGGTTGGGCTTTAGGTGCTTTGTTATTGAAAATTCAGGGCGCAGAGGAATAATCCTCAAAAAAGAGGCAGGGGCAGGGAGCAGGGGGCAGGGGTGAGTGAGAAATTACTTGACATTCCCAGTTAGTGCTTAACACCCTTTCCTTTTCTCTTCTGCGCCTCTGCTTCTTTCTCTCTGTATGAATAAAGTTTATTAAAGTAATGTAAACTTTTGTTTAGAGAGCTAACTCTGTTAAGATTCATTTCATAAAAGTTAAAAATTTATTACTACCCTCATGACTTTATTAATCGTCGGTGCCACTGGCACCTTAGGAAGACAAGTGGCTCGTCGTGCTATCGATGAGGGGCATAAAGTACGCTGTCTAGTGCGGAGTCCCAAAAGAGCTGCATTTCTCAAAGAATGGGGTGCGGAATTAGTGCGGGGAGATTTGTGTAACCCCGAAAGCCTCACACAAGCGCTATCAGGTGTCACAGCAGTTATTGATGCCGCGACATCTCGCGCTACAGATTCACTGACTATTAAACAAGTCGATTGGGATGGACAGGTAGCATTAATTCAAGCTGCAAAAGCTGCGGGTGTAGAACGTTTTATATTCTTTTCTATTCTTGATGCCGATAAGTATCCAGAAGTACCACTGATGGAAATTAAGCGGTGTACAGAAGTATTTTTAGCTGAATCTGGTATAAATTACACAATTTTGCGGTTGGCTGGCTTTATGCAAGGCCTAATCGGTCAGTATGGTATTCCGATTTTGGAAAATCAACCGGTTTGGGTAACTGGTAATTCTTCGCCCGTAGCTTATATGGATACTCAAGACATTGCTAAGTTTGCAATTCGCAGTTTGAGCGTCCCAGAAACACAGAACAGAGCTTTCCCTGTAGTGGGTACTCGTGCTTGGAGTGCCGAGGAAATCATTGGTCTGTGTGAGCGTTTGTCTAGTAAAGATGCCAGAATCACCCGAATGCCAATCAACCTGTTGCGTACCATCCGCCGTGTCATCCGCTTTTTTCAGTGGGGCTGGAATGTTGCAGACAGATTGGAATTTACAGAAGTCTTAGCCAGTGGTAGACCGTTAAATGCTCCAATGGATGAAGTATACCAAGTTTTTGGCTTAGACCAAGAACAAACAACTACTCTAGAAAGCTACCTACAAGAGTATTTCAGTCGCATTATGAAGAAACTGAAAGAGCTAGACTACGAGAAAAATAAATCGAGAAATAAAAAACAAAAGCCCAAAAAAACTCCGTTTAAACAATCTTCCAAAGTGAATAGTCAATAAAATTATTAGTCATTAGTCATTAGTCATTGGTCATTGGGAAGTTACCGTCTTCTCCCCCCTGCACCCTGCACCCTGCACCCTTGCCTCTTCCCCCCTGCCTTTTCAGGGGATTTACGCCATTTTTTTTGAGACTAATGACTACATTGCCCAAAGTATGTCACGATGACATAAGTAAAAAGCATCTTTTAAACTTGGATATTTGAGTGTGCCGAAAGCAGGCATTATTTACAATGACGTTAAACCGATAGCGGGTCGCATCGCTATCGAACTGAAAGACAAACTAACCGCAGCCGGTTGGGATGTAATTGTCACCGCAAGTATTGGTGGCATATTGGGCTACTCTAACCCAGACAGTCCTGTGTGCCACACACCCATTGAAGGACTGACTCCTCCTGGTTTCGACTCGGAAATGAAGTTCGCTGTGGTTTTAGGTGGAGATGGCACTGTTTTAGCAGCTTCGCGTCTAGTCGCTCCGGCTGGTATTCCACTGTTAACGGTGAATACTGGTCACATGGGGTTTTTGACGGAAACTTATCTAAATCAACTGCCTCAAGCCATAGAGCAGGCAATGGCGGATGATTTTGAAATCGAGGAACAATCTATGCTCACCGTGAAAGTGTTTCGTGGTGAGTCTGTGCTGTGGGAAGCCCTGTGCTTAAACGAAATGGTTTTGCATCGAGAACCATTAACTTCGATGTGCCATTTTGAAATTGCCGTCGGGCGACACGCACCAGTAGATATTGCTGCGGATGGTGTGATAGTTTCTACTCCCACGGGTTCAACGGCTTATTCATTAAGTGCCGGTGGTCCAGTGATAACTCCTGGTGTGCCTGTCTTGCAATTAGTCCCCATTTGTCCCCACTCCCTAGCTTCCAGAGCATTGGTATTTCCAGACACAGAAACGGTTAACATTTATGCAGTCAATATTCCTCGGCTGGTGATGGTAGTAGATGGGAATGGGGGATGTTATATTTTCCCAGAAGATCGGGTATATTTAGAGCGATCGCCCTATAAAGTCAGATTCATTCGTCTGCAACCACCGGAATTTTTCCGCATTTTGCGCGAAAAGCTTGGTTGGGGTCTACCACATATCGCCAAACCGACATCAGTAGAGTTACCCTAGTAACCACAGGGAGGAAGTCAAAAATCAAAAGTCAAAAGTCAAAAGTCTTGATTTTGGAACTTAGAAATTTTTGAAAGACTTATTTACATTCTCAAACACCATCAGGCATTAGGAATCAGGGATAAAAATTGTATCTAACAACTCACTGGCTGATACTTGTCTATGTTTAGACACTCAATATCTCCATGAGCAAAACCCGTAATGACATATATAGTATAAGTCAGCGTAAATACATCACCCAATCCGAATCAATGAAACCCTTGTAGTATCGGAATTACGAATTACGAATTACGAATTACGAATTACAAATTACGAATTACGAATTACGAATTACGAATTACGAATTACGAATTATGATGACAATTGCTCACAGTCCCTGTGTTCTAGTGATTGAAACCGATGAAAGTTTAGCAAATCAGCTGTCCTTTGATTTGCGAGAAGCCGGTTACGAAGCGATTTTGGCTAATGATGCGGCTAGCGGTTTACAATATTGCCGCGATGCCTCCGGCGGGCAAAGCCATCGCCAACCTGCTTTAATTGTTGTAGACCGGATGCTCTCAGGAGAATCAGGACTCTCGTTGTGTAGAAATCTTAGAACTGCTGGGATGTGCGCCCCTGTCCTCATCCTCATGGCCAGAGATACAGTTGATGACCGGGTAGCTTGTTTAGAAGCTGGGGCTGATGATTACATCCTCAAGCCTTATCGCCCAGAAGATTTTTTGAAGTTGATTCGCCTCTATTTAAAACCTGATGTTGATACCAGCGAACAGTTACGCTTTGGGGATTTGGTTTTAGATGTAGCCACCCGTCGCGCCATACATAACGGACGCACTATTGATTTGACCATGAAAGAATTTGAACTATTAAAATTCTTAATGGAACACCCCCGTGAGGTATTAACCCGCGAACAAATTTTGGAAAATGTCTGGGGTTACGACTTTATGGGTGAGTCGAATGTCATTGAAGTTTACATCCGCTATTTACGCCTCAAAATTGAAGACGAAAGTCACAAGCGTCTGATTCAAACAGTGCGAGGTGTGGGTTATGTTTTACGTGAGTCTTAAAGTTAAGATTAAAATTACCGCAAAAATTAGGAATTAAATATGGCAGATGCAAAAAACGTACTAGGGACAGACCTGGAGAGTTGCTGTACATCTCCCATGACTGGCTATTACCGTGACGGGTTTTGTACTACAGGTGGTCAAGATTTTGGGATGCACGTTGTTTGCGCCCAAGTCACAACAGAATTTTTAGAGTATACCAAATTGCAGGGGAACGACCTCAGCACACCAGTTCCCCAATTTAATTTTCCCGGATTACGGCCAGGCGATCGCTGGTGTTTATGTGCAGCACGTTGGCAAGAAGCTTTAGAAGCTGGGGTTGCGCCTCCGGTTGTCCTTGCAGCCACCCATGCTAGAGCCATAGAAGCCTGTTCTCTAGAGGATTTGCAAAAACACGCCGTCAGTTAGGGAACAGGGATTATCGCCCTGATTCTGGTAAATTACGTGGCGGTACTGTTCTCCCCTCGTAGAATTGCTTTTCCAGTTTACTTAGTCCTAACCATGCGGCTCCAAAGGCTAGGGGTATGATAGTCTCAAGGACAACGGCTACAACTGACGTAGTATCGAAATATAACCCCAATATGGGAATACTTGCTAAAGTCAATACTGCTATCACACCACACCAAAATCTTAGGCGTTTAATATTAGCGATGTCTACGACGGGCTTCGCCTACGCACCTCGACAACTGGCACAATGGACAGTATGAGAATGATACCTCTCTAGCAAATGTTCTTTAGGTATTGCTGGCGGGAAACTTTCACCCGGAAAAGGTTCAGCCTTGTATTGGTTCACCCACTGACGCAACTCAAACACAAAACTATCGGCTTTAGTCGCTAGATAAAACGCCTTAGTAAAATTAGGGCTACCCCCCTTCGCTGCTAAATAACGTTCTTGATAGTGCAGAAAAATTTGGTCATCTTCCAAAACACCATTTTGTCCAATATGGACGTACCAGCGTGGTCTGAGCTTAATCAATAAGCCTGGAAGTTTAGCAGGAAACTTAAAGGGAAAACGAGCAAATAAACGACACTCTCCCTTACGGATAGGTGTAGCATAAACACTTGTGATAACTCTGCCACGCTCCGAGTTAATATCATGCCACATCAAAGCCGGGGCGACAAAAGTTGTCGATAACTTTCCCGTTTGATTTGGTTTTAAACCTTGCTTCCAAATGCCCTTAAATCCTTGTTTTCCCGATTCCACCACCTCCAGTCCCAAAGGTGCTGCATTCTTCCTGTTACCCACCGATTTATGATGTGTGAAAGATACATGACTGGGGTCGAGGATATTTTCCAGCAATGTTAAGGCATCATAAGGGACATCTCTAAAAGTATTAATTACAACCCATCTCTCAGCAGATTCTTGCAGATGCATAAAAAGAACCCCTCCCTAACCCTCCCCGCAAGCGAGGAGGGAACCGGATTTTTGTGGTGTAGTGAATTTTAAAACATCCTCTGAGAATCAAGTCTTTAGGTTTGCCTCTGATATACAGGTGCAAGCCCATTAATCGCCGGGCCATTAATTACTTTACCCTTAGCATCAAACCGCGAACCATGACAAGGACAATCCCAAGTTTCTTCTGAAGAATTCCAGGTAACAATACATTTTAAGTGGGTACAGACTGCGGAATGCTCATGCAAAGTGCCGTTTTCGTCTCGATAGGCGGCAATTTTAGTTAAACCCTGACGCACTACTGCACCTGTACCGGCGGAAATCTTTTCGACAGAATCAACTTCCCCTGGTGTTATCCAATCTAAATACTGAGCAGCAATGTTAATATTCTCGGAGACAAAATCACCTGTTGCGCCAATTCTGGTTCTTAATGGGTCGTAAACCTCAGCCCAGGTATTCTTTCGCCCCAAAATCAGATCATTCAACAGCATTCCGGCAATTGTGCCGTGGGTCATGCCCAAACCTGTGTCACCAGTGGCAATGTAGATATTGTCTTCATCTAGGGGGTTTTTGCCAATGTAGGCAATGCCGTCATCAGCATTCATTACCTGACCCGACCAGCGAAATAACCTTTCTGTCGCCATTGGGAAACGTTCTCTTGTCCACACTTCTAGTCTGGCATATCGGGCATCAGCATCATGAGCTTGCCCGGTTTTGTGGTCTTCGCCACCTACAATCAAAACATCAGATTGTTCATCTAGATTTTGCAGGCGGATGTAGTGATAAGGGTCGAGAGTATCCCAGTAAAGGGCTTTGGTAATAGAACCGCGAGGAACTTTGATCCCAATCACAAATGTCATGTAAGCCGCCTGCTTGAAGTGCATGGTAGCTAAGTTACTAATTGGGGAATTGGTGGCTACAACTACAGCATCAGCTGTGACTACTTGACCATTGCTGGTTTCTACACGGGCAGTTACACCACCTGAAATTTTTTGTACGTGGGTTCCTGTATAAATTCTCCCGCCACGGCGTTGAATCGCTTCAGCTAGTCCAGCTAGGTATTTTAGGGGATCAAATTGCCCTTGGTGGGGAAAGCGCAGACATATTCCTGTATCAAAGCCATCTACTGGTGCTTGTGGGACAAGTTCCACACTCGTTAGTCCAGCGCGATGTGCTGCTGCTAATTCTCGTTCCATCTCATCCACAGATTGCAGGTCAGGAGGAAAGAGATAACCGTTGAGTCGCTCAAAGTCACAGTCTATTTGCTCACGAGAGGCGATCGCTTGTATAGTATCAATTGCTTTGGTATGACTTTGGGCAATCTGCTTTGTCCGTTCTTGTCCGTGGATATCCTCAAGCTCAAAGTAGCGATGATACAAAACATTGGATAAGTGTGCCGTCGTTCGGCAAGTCTGACCCCCACCAATCGCTCCGTCATCTAGCACCACTACTGATTTACCTTCACGACTTAGCATATAAGCAGTGGACATCCCCGCCATCCCTGCACCAACGACGCACACATCAGCATGAGTGTTTTCTGCCAGTACAGATTGATCTGGCACTTCTGCCGTTGTCATCCAAATAGAAGTTGTTTTTCCAGAATCGTTTTGCATATATTTGTAGTTTTGTAAGTCTAATTTATCTGCTGATACCAGGTCATTAAAATCATAAATTCTGTATAAGTCTAAATCTAAATTTAAGAGCGATCTATCTACTGAACGATAGAATTTAAAAATCTACTTTTTTGCAGAGAAAAATTTCAATTTTTCATTATATATAATTACTATTTAAATTATCAAACTCCTTAATTATATAGCTTTTTTACATTTAATTTAATCGATTTTAAATGAATAATTATGTCTATCCCAGGCTAGATATACGCAATTAAACAGTTTTATTGAAAATACATGAATAGTCCTTTAGATATAGATTTACATACCAATCATTCAAATATCTAAAAATGTTAGTATTTGGCTGTAAAGTAAATTTTAGTCAGTTATATTTCTCGAAAATTATTAATTTTAATTTGAGCTATTTTATTTTAATAGTTTAAAACTGCTGAATAACCCAGCCTAAAAGCCAAATTTTGGAAAAAATATCATATATGCCGCAATATTTCGGACAATTACCAGTAACTCACCAACAGTGGACAACTATGGGGGCGGTGCAAGCTGTTAATAAAAGCGATCGCACTCTCAGTTTTGTCTGTGGTGACGCACTGCTAACAATCAGTATACTTGCTGCCAATTTAGTCCGTGTACGCCTAGCACCAACAGGAAAATTTATACCGCGCCGTTCTTGGGCGATCGCATTAGATGATCCAGAATGGGCAACAGTACCTTTTGAAGTGAGGGAAACTGAAGCAACCATAGAAATTATTACAGTTCAAATGCGCCTGTGTGTGCATAAACACAACTGCCGGATTACTTGCTTTGATAAAGCTCATCGTCCATTTGCCCAAGATGCAGAAAGGGGTATGGGTTGGCGCATGGGTGCTGTTGCAGGATGGAAAGAAATTGCCCCCAATGAACATTTTTATGGTTTTGGGGAACGCACAGGTTTTTTGGATAAACTCAGCGAAGTTAAAACTAATTGGACAGTGGATGCTTTAGATTACGATGCCCTCACTGATGAAATGTACCAGGCTATCCCGTTTTTTATGGCTTTGCGTCCTGATGTGGGTTACGGTATCTTTTTAAATTCCACCTTCTGGAGTCAGTTCGATATTGGTGTGGCACAACCTGGTGTCTGGAAGATGGAGACTCATGGCAATGAGTTAGATTATTACATCATTTATGGCCCCGAACCTGCTCAAATTCTGTGTACATATACCCACTTAACTGGGAGGATGTCGCTACCGCCAAAATGGTCTTTGGGCTATCATCAATGCCGTTGGAGTTACGACTCAGAAAATGTAGTGCGGGAACTGGCGCGAGAATTTCGCCAACGCCGCATTCCTTGCGATGTCATTCACCTTGATATTGACTATATGCACGGTTATCGGGTGTTTACTTGGAGTCCTAAACGCTTCTCCAACCCCGAAAAATTGATTGCTGATTTGGCTAGAGATGGTTTTAAAACAGTCACAATTATTGATCCGGGTGTGAAGTATGAACCAGAAGCTAATTATCACGTTTTTGACCAAGGAATAAATAACGATTATTTTGTGCGTAAAGCTGATGGAGTTTTATTTCACGGTTATGTTTGGCCGGATAAGGCTGTGTTTCCTGACTTTTTGCGGTCTGATGTGGGTAACTGGTGGGGTGATTTACACAAAAGTTTAACTGACATCGGTGTGGCGGGAATTTGGAATGATATGAATGAACCTGCTATAGAAGATCGTCCTTTTGGGGATGGGGGTGAAAAAATTTGGTTTCCTTTAGATGCACCGCAGGGTATTGATGTGACTCATGGAGAGGTGCATAATTTATATGGTTTGATGATGGCGAAATCGTCTCATCAAGGTTTGAAACGTCATCTTCCTACAGAGCGATCGCTGGTATTGACACGTTCAGGTTATGCTGGTGTGCAGCGTTGGTCTGCGGTGTGGATGGGAGACAACCAATCTTTATGGTCACATTTGGAAATGTCTTTGCCCATGCTGTGTAATATGGGACTTTCGGGTGTGGCTTTTGTGGGTTGTGATATTGGTGGATTTGCAGGTAACGCTACACCGGAATTATTCGCCCGTTGGATGCAGGTAGGAATGCTATACCCTTTAATGCGTGGTCACTCAGCTTTATCTACGGCTCGGCATGAACCTTGGGTATTTGGCAACTTGGTGGAAAATATCTGTAGAAAATATATTAATCTGCGTTACCAACTATTACCATACATTTATAATCTTTTCTGGGAAGCATCCACCACAGGCGCACCCATTATCAGACCACTATTATACCATTTCCCTAACGATCCTCAAACTTACAGTCTCTACGATCAAGTTTTACTAGGTGCGTCACTGATGGCTGCACCAATTTACCGCCCTGGAGTTGAGCATCGTTCTGTTTACTTGCCCGAAGGTATTTGGTATGACTGGTGGTCTGGTGAACGTTACATCGGACAAACTCACATCCTGGCTCACGCACCATTAGAAAAAATGCCTCTTTATGTCCGTAGTGGTGCAATTATCCCCATGCAACCTGTGAGCCAATATATTGATGCAGAACCATTAGAATACATCCGGTTACGGGTTTGGCCTGGTAATGGAAGATATACTTTTTTTGAAGACGATGGACACACCTTGGAGTATGAAAATCAAAATTTCTCCCTGAGAAATATCAGTGTATTTACACAAAAAAATCAAATAACCGTAGAAATTGGCGACCGAGAAGGAAAATGGACCCCGATACTGCGTGACTTAATTGTAGAACTTGTTGGTGTTGGTGAGCAGCGCTTCCTCGATGATGGGCGGGGACAAAGCCTAAAATTTTAAAATTATGTTTAGAGATAGATGATTTTGTCTCCATTATTCTCTAACCTAGACTTTGGAATCACAAAATATGTATATAGGTAGAGGGAAAATTACTCAAGGCTGAGTAGCTTAAGTTACTTAGTTATCTAATTTTTAGTTTTCTAGAAATACTACACATTACTAAGCTAGATGGTTTGGTGGTAAAACTTCAATGTTAAAAATTAATCGCTTGCAACTGCAAGATTTACATAGATTACGATTGGTGCAAACTGCAAGTGCGATAGCGGTATTAGTCGGCGTTTTGGTGTTGTTCGGCTGGGTTTTTGACCTGGAATTACTCAAAAGGTCTGGCAATATCAATTTAGTCACAATGAAGCCAAATACAGCTTTAGGCTTTTTACTATCTGGTGCATCGTTGTGGCTATTGCAGATGGGACAGGGTAAAAAGGACAGTTCCAGCATTGTTTATTTGCGCGTTTCTAGGATTTGTGCCGCAATCGTTACCTTGATTGGTTTACTCACAATCAGTCAATATTTGTTCGGCTGGAATTTTGGCATTGATGAATTACTATTTCAAGATGAACAGAATGCAATATTTACATCCCATCCAGGGCGAATGGGGTTTAATACTGCGTTAAATTTTTTCCTGGTGGGTATAGTTCTAGAAATGTTGGCGCATCCCC
>NZ_JAYGHH010000012.1:0-9998 GCF_034931045.1 Nodularia sp. UHCC 0506 | reverse complement strand
AATTGCCGGACTTATTGGTATGTGCAAATTATCGCCTTGATAATAGCTTTAATTTCTTTACAGGTACTCATTAGCTATGCCTATAAAGTCCAAATTTTCTCCCTTATCGCCTCATACACAACATTAATGGCATTACATACAGGATTAACCTTTATTGTACTTTGTCTAGGGATTCTGTGGACTCGTCCAGATAAGGGATTAATGCAGGTAGTCATGAGTGATACCTACGGTGGCTTAATTGCGCGTCGTTTATTGCTGGCCGCGATCGCTATACCATTAGTTTTAGGCTGGTTAATCCTCCAAGGCCAATTAGCCGGAAAATATGGTTCAGCTTTTGCTTTATCGCTGTTTGCCATCATCTTAATTGTAATTTTTACCATTTTTATCTGGCAAAGTTCAGCCGTAATTACACGCCTGTGTCGTCAACATGATGAGGCGCAAAAAAAACTCCGGGCTTATGAAGCAAAACTCAGAAGTTTTGTAGATGCTAATGTGATTGGGATTAAGTTTGGTGATGTGTATGGGGGTATTCATGAAGCAAACGAAGCCTTTTTACAGATGATTGGCTACACCCGTGAGGATTTATTAACAGGCAAGTTAAGTTGGCAAAATATCACACCACCAGAGCATTTATACTTAGATGAGCAAGGAATCGCTGAAGCCCAAGGAAGTTCTAACGGTGCTTGTACTCCCTATGAAAAAGAATATATTCACAAAGATGGTAGGCGGATTCCGGTTTTAGTCGGTTACGTCTTGGTAGGCGAAAATCGTGAAGAATCAGTGGTATTCATTCTCGACTTAAGCGAACGCAAGGAAGCAAAACAAAAAGTAATACAGCTAAACAAGGATTTACAGCGCCGCATTGCTGAATTACAAACTTTATTTCAAGTCATCCCCATTGGTATTGGCATTGCTGAAGATGCGGAATGTAAAACTATTAGAGCTAACCCCTGTTTGGCTCAACAATTGGGGGTATCACCAGATGATAATGCCTCCCTGAGCGCGCCCACTCCAGAAAGACCGACTAATTTTAAAGTTTACCGTGAGGGTAGAGAATTATTACCGGAAGAACTACCCATGCAGTACTCTGCTGCTCATGGAGTGGAAATTCTCAATTGTGAACTGGATATAGTCCATGACAATGGCACAGTCTTGAAGTTACTAGAACACGTCGCGCCGTTATTTGATGAAGAGGGTAACAGCAGAGGTAGTGTTGGCGCATTTATAGATATTACCGAACGGAAGCAGGTAGAGGAAACAATCCAAAACCAGCAAAAATGGCTGGAAGATGTCTTAAACATGATGCCTCTACCATTACTATTTATTGAACCAGAAAAGGGGCGGGTAATCTTTGCTAATAGAGCGGTGGATGAATTAGCTGGAGGTGAGTTTCCCAAGGGTGTACCAGTGGAAGAATATCACACAGCATATTACTGTACAGATACGGCAGGAAATCGCATCCCTAATGACCAAATGCCAGGGGCGCGGATAGCCCGTGGAGAACGTTTGGATGGATTAGAGATGGACTGGCACACGACAGAGTTTGTACGCTCTATAAGAATATTTTCTAATATCCTCCCAGCAATGCACGGTCATCCAGCTACCTCTGTAGCAGCTTTCCAAGATATTAGCAATCTCAAGGAAATAGAAAAAGCTAGAACATTAAATTATAAAAGGTTACAGCTGCTATTTAACACAGCTAGCGATTTGTTATCCAGTCAGCAGCCATTAGCATTGATTCACAATTTCTACCAAAAACTGGCCGAGCAGATTGGTTTAGATGTTTACTTTAACTATTTAGTTGAGGAAAATTCTCAGGTAATGCGCCTAGCATCTTTCACAGGCTTTTCTGAGGAGATTGCCAAAGAATATGAGTGGCTGAATTTGGGTCAATCAGTGTGCGGTACTGTAGCCGCAGAAAGTTATCCGATATATATAGAAAATGTTCAGCAATCCGATGATCCCAAAACAGCATTAATTCGGGATTTAGGAATTACAGCTTATTATAGTTACCCATTAAGAGCATCAGAACGGCTTTTGGGTACTCTTTGTTTTGGTAGTCGCAGTTGCGATCGCTTTAGTGAAAATCAAAGAGGTATGATGCAAGCCGTTTGTGATCAAATTGCGATCGCTATGGAAAGAGCAAGTTTAATTGATTCTTTGCAGCAGCAAACTGAGCAATTACGAGCAGCTAACCGGATGAAGGATGAGTTTCTGGCGATCTTGTCTCATGAGTTGCGATCGCCTCTCAATGCTATTCTCGGCTGGGCGCAGTTATTGCGATCGCGTAAACTCAGCGATATTCAAATAGCACGGGCGATGGAAACTATTGAACGCAATGCGAGGACGCAAACCCAATTGGTGGAAGACTTGCTAGATATCTCCCGGATGATTAGAGGGCAGTTACATCTTAATGTTTGTACTTGCGATTTGGTTCCTTTAATAGAGTCAGCCATTGAAACAGTCCATCTAGCCGCCCAAAGCAAAGAAATTGATTTGAGATTTTCCTGGATTCCTTCTCTAGAAATGCAGCAGAATCGGGCAAGATTTTTAGTTTCTGGTGATATTGAGCGTTTACAACAAATCATCTGGAATTTATTATCTAATGCGATCAAATTTACACCTACTGGCGGCAGGGTAGAAATTAGCCTTTCTGTGAGTATTAATCATGGTCAAGAATTACCCAGAACCATGACTAGCTATGCTCAGATTCAAGTTAAGGATACAGGTATTGGGATCAAGCCGGAATTTCTCCCTTATGTTTTTGACCGCTTTCGTCAAGCCGATAGTTCTAGTACGAGGTCTTATGGCGGCTTAGGATTAGGTTTAGCCATAGTTCATCATTTAGTAGAATTGCATGGCGGGACTATCCATGTAGATAGTCTGGGTGAAGAGCAAGGCGCAACTTTTACAGTTAAGTTACCCCTGTTATTGCAAAGAGAGGGAGTTATTTCTGATTCAGATAGTCCGAACAATGTAGATTTTGCTCATTTGTCCCCAATTCCCTCTCTTTTAGGTGTGCGGGTGCTGGTTGTAGATGACGAGATTGACACTTGCGATTTTATCAATACCGTACTGCAACAGTGTCAAGCTGAAGTTAAAGCAGTAAAATCGGTTTCAGAGGCATTACAGGTGATTTTAGACTGGAAACCAGATGTTTTAGTCAGTGATCTTGCTATGCCAGAAGAAGACGGTTATTCTTTAATTCGGAAGGTGCGATCGCAACCACCAGAAAAAGGCGGTAAAATTCCCGCCGCAGCATTAACAGCTTATGCTAGAGCAGAAGACCGGACAAGAGCTATTCAAGAAGGATATCAGCTACACTTACCCAAACCCATTGAACCGGCTGAGTTAGCTACAGTGGTGGCGAGTCTTGTAATTCGTAATTCGTAATATTTCCTGCGGAAACGCTACGCGAACGTAATTCGTAGTTCGTAATTCGTAGTTCGTAATTCGTAATTCGTAGGATTTACGCAAAAACCTCTCAAAACCTGATTTCTCTGTTTACTCTGCGCCTCTGCGGTTCGTTTTTCCCTGAATTATGCGTAAGTCCTAATTCGTAATCATATAAGCTATATCATAGCCCCCTCTTCGCTTGCGGGGTTGGGGGTGGGGTTCTTGTTCCTCACTAAACTAGAAAACGCTATATTGCAGTCTTATCAGTTTGTGCTTGGAGAATTATTATATGTCCTTTGTGCCGTTACATATTCACAGTGATTACAGTTTACTCGATGGAGCCAGTCAGCTACCGGAATTGGTCGATCATGCGATATCTTTGGGGATGAAGGCGATCGCTCTCACCGATCACGGTGTTATGTATGGTGCGGTAGAATTAATTAAAATTTGCCGTAGTAAAAGTATTAAGCCAATTATTGGCAATGAAATGTATGTGATTAACGGCGATATCACTAAACAAGAACGCCGTCCTAAATATCATCAAGTCGTTTTAGCTAAAAATACTCAAGGTTACAAAAATCTAGTTAAAATTACCACAATTTCTCACCTCGAAGGTGTCCAAGGTAAAGGCATTTTTTCTCGTCCTTGTATTAATAAAGATTTACTCCAACAATATCGGGAAGGTTTAATAGTCACCAGTGCTTGTTTAGGTGGAGAAATCCCTCAAGCTATCCTTAGTAATCGACCAGATGCAGCCCGGAAAGTTGCTAAATGGTATAAAGAAATATTTGGTGATGATTATTATTTAGAAATTCAAGACCACGGTTCCCAAGAAGACCGTATTGTTAATGTTGAAATTGTTAAAATTGCGCGGGAATTAAATATTAAATTTATTGCTACTAACGATTCTCATTTTATCTCTTGTTTTGATGTCGAAGCACACGACGCTTTACTATGTATTCAAACTGGACAGCTAATTAGTGAAGATAAACGGATGCGTTATAGCGGCACAGAATATCTCAAATCTGCCGATGAGATGAAGCAGCTATTTCGTGACCATTTACCAGATGATATCATTGCCGAGGCGATCGCCACCACTGAAGAAGTAGCCGATAAAGTGGGAGTTTATAATATTATGGGTGATCCTCAAATTCCTACCCCACCCATTCCCTCTGGTCATACACCCGACACTTACGCCGAAGAAGTAGCTTGGAACGGATTATTAGAAAGGTTAAATCGCAAATCCCGCAGCGAAGTTGATCCAGTCTATAAAGACAGATTGGAATATGAATTAAAAATGCTGCAAACAATGGGTTTTTCTACATACTTTTTAGTCGTGTGGGATTACATCAAATTTGCCAGAGATAATAATATTCCTGTGGGGCCTGGTCGGGGTTCTGCGGCTGGTTCTTTGGTGGCTTATGCCATGAAAATTACCAATATTGACCCCGTACATCATGGCTTACTCTTCGAGCGATTCTTGAACCCAGAACGTAAATCAATGCCTGATATTGATACGGATTTCTGCATTGAAAAACGTGATAAAGTGATTGAATATGTAACTGAAAAATATGGAAAAGATAGAGTTGCTCAAATCATCACATTTAACCGTCTTACTTCCAAAGCTGTATTAAAAGATGTTGCCAGAGTCTTGAATATTCCCTATGGGGAATCAGACAAAATGGCGAAATTAATTCCAGTAGTGCGGGGTAAACCCACCAAACTGAAAGTGATGATTTCGGATAAAACTCCAGCCCCGGAATTTAAAGAAAGATATGACAATAATCCCCATGTGCGCCATTGGCTAGATATGGCTATCCGCATTGAAGGAACTAACAAAACCTTTGGTGTCCACGCAGCCGGTGTAGTAATTTCTGCTGACCCTTTAGATGAAATTGTACCGCTTCAGAGGAATAATGACGGCTCAGTGATTACCCAATATTTCATGGAAGATTTGGAATCAATGGGTTTGTTAAAAATGGATTTTCTAGGGTTACGCAACCTGACCCTAATTCAAAGGACAATAGATTTAATTGAAGAAACTAAAGGCTATCGCATTGACCCAGATGAAATTACAGGTCAGGAAAGAAAAGCGCAAAAAATTCTAGCCAAAGGTGAACATAGTAACCTACCCAAAGATGTTAAACAATCCTACGAACTTTTAGAAGCTGGGGAATTAGAAGGAATATTTCAATTAGAATCTTCGGGAATGCGTCAGATAGTCCGAGATTTAAAACCTTCTAATATTGAAGATATTTCTTCAATTTTGGCACTGTATCGACCAGGCCCTTTAGATGCTGGATTAATTCCCAAATTTATTAACCGCAAACATGGTCGAGAAAAAATAGATTACCAGAGTGCTATTTTAGAACCGATATTAAATGAAACCTATGGAATTATGGTTTATCAAGAGCAAATCATGAAAATTGCTCAAGATATGGCTGGGTATTCTCTAGGACAAGCCGACTTGCTACGCCGCGCAATGGGTAAAAAGAAAGTTTCTGAGATGCAGAAGCAGCGAGAAAAATTTGTAGATGGTGCGGCTAAGAATGGCGTAAAAAAACAAGTAGCCGATGAATTATTTGAGCAAATGTTGAAGTTTGCCGAATATTGTTTAAGCTATGATACAGAGATTTTAACAGTAGAATATGGCTTGAAGCCCATTGGGGAGATTGTCGAAAAAGCAATTGAATGTAATGTATACAGTGTTGATGGTAATGGTAATGTTTATACTCAACCAATTGCACAGTGGCATCATCGGGGAGAACAAGAAGTATTTGAATATACTTTAGAAGATGGTTCAACGATTCGCGCCACAAAAGACCATAAATTTATGACTACTGACGGGCAAATGTTACCGATTGATGAAATATTTGCACAGGAGTTAGATTTGCTGCAAATTTAGGGTAATGAGGAATTTAGACCTTGAATTACCCCAAATCTGTTTTTGTAGGGTGTGTTGTCGCGTAGCGTAACTTCGGTGCGTTATCACAGGTTTTTTAACTTGTGTGTACACCGTAGCTTCCTAGTCCCCAATTCCTACTATTTAGAAAGGTATGTCATCCGGGTCTGGTTCTTGCTCTTTCACTGGAGGATAATTGGTGCGCTCAAGATTTTGGGGTGGGGGTGTGGGGACGAAATTTGTCGGCTGAGGTGCAACGCTAATGGGTGTTGTAGCCGGTGCGGTGACTGGATGGATATTAGACGATGGCACTGCTGGGGATGGCGATTGTACGGGTGTTGTGGTGACTGATGGTGATGGGTTAAAACCACTTCCCAAAGCTTGAATCTGCTGTACTGTTAACTCAGCGCGTTTTTCTTTAAAACCTTCTTGACGCTCAACGGTATTCATTCCTAAACGTCCGGCTAAAAGGACGTGATCGCCTATATGATAATTTTGCTGAATTTCTGTAGCCATATTCCCCCAGCCCACCACTTTTAAGGTAACTAACTGGTCTTCTGCGCGCTGAGAATTAGGAAACTGCACCAACATTTCCGTGATGGCTAAGTTCTCGGCAGTGTAGCGTAACTGTGGTTCTTGAATGATTTCTGCCATTAAAACGCAGCTATTCATTAAATCCTCCTGACTGTAAAAATACTGTGTGGGAAATAAGGGTTTTATTAGCTAAATATTTGTAATTTGCCTGAATAAATTCCTGACAACACTTTCAGCTTGGGTCTTTTCTAGCATAAAAGCCAAGCGATCGCTTTGAACAGTATTTAGGATACTATTCGCCACTTCGCCTGACTGAAACGAGCATTGATTTCTGCATGAGTAGTACAAGTATACCATTAGATAGCAGAAAAAATACTGCAAATTAAGTTTTGACATGGACTGGAAAAATCCCCAAGCCAATCAACCGCCCCGGAAGGTCGCGTAAAATAGGCAACCGTAACCAAACCGGAGGCTTAAAAGTCTGCTGTGATTTGAGAACGGGGGCTAAGACTCGTTTCTGAATTAAAGCCTGAAATCCTTGAATAATCCGGGTAGGTAATTCCCGTTGGCGTTGCACTTTGGCTAAATCACTCAATTCAATGTGTTTGTTTTTCAGTGGTTGACTGAGAATATTAGCCGCTACGACAGCATCTTGAATGGCATAATTAATGCCCACTCCCCCCACTGGGGACATAATATGAGCCGCATCACCTATGAGTAACAGTCCTGGACGATACCAACGTTTAACGAGGCTGGATTCTACACAGAGAAAGAATACCTGTAACCAATCTTGTAAATGGTCTATACGGGTGCTTAAACTTGGCACAACTTCCACAACAGATTTTTTAAATTCCTCCAACCCAGCAGCGCGAATTTGCTGATAACCACCTTTAGGAATCACATAAGCAAGTTGCCACTCATCACCACGATCCAGCATAGCCACAATCCGACCTTGAGCAACGTTTCCTATACCTCCCTCTGGGTCTTCTGGCTGATGAGGTAAACGGAACCAGAGAACATCCATTGGCGGCGATGCTTGAATAGATTCAAAACCACCTTGTTGTCTTAAGCGTGAGTGACGACCATCTGCACCTACTGTCAGTATAGCCCTGACTTCATGCCAGCCGCCGCTTTGCCGATAGCGCACACCTTGAATTACACCATTTTCCGCAATTAATTCCTGCACATTTGCACTCATAACTAAGTGAAAATGCGGATATTTTGCCGCTTCTTGGGTGATGAACTCCAGGAATTTCACCTGGGGCATCATGGTGATGTAGGGGTAACGGGTTTTGAGGTGGCTAAAATCCGCTAAGGTGACGGTATCTTCAGGAGTGCGAACTCTCACACGGTGCATTTTTGCATGAGGTAATTGTAACAGGCGATCGCTTAACCCCAACTCCTCCATAATTTCCATGACAGAGGGGTGAATAGTATCCCCCCGAAAATCGCGGTCAAAATCTTTATGCGCTTCTAACAAGGTTACAGAAACGCCCTGACGTGCTAAAAGTAGAGCCAAAACCGCCCCGGCTGGCCCAGCACCGACAATACAACAATCGGTAGTTGTTACGTCTAAAATTTCATGGGCAGGATTTTCAGTTAATTCGGTAGTCATGATCAAACCCTTCCTAAAAGTTTAAGGTAATTGCACTTTTGTCAAGAGGAAGCAGCAAAAGGGGACAAATCTAGCTAAGAATCTTTTTGGTAGAGATTTAAAAATCCTAATTTTTGATTTTATTTTGCCAGAAAATATTTTATAGGATCATCCCCCTAACGTTTGTCCTCTAAGATTTTCCTGCTAACTGATGTTTTTCGCCTCTTCCAGGCTTTGATGATTCCGTAATTAGCATGAGATTTGAGGTAAACTTTTTACTAATTAGAAGTTGTATAATAATTTCTATCAGTGAATCAAAAGATACTATACAAGCTATGACACCTCAAAATATTGAACTCAAGGTAGAACATAAAGATTTGTTTAGTTTCGCCCTTGAACAGTCAGGAGTACCTCTAGTTAGTTATGTAACTATTTGTAATCATGATTCTTCGCCTTTAGAAGGCGCAATATTAGAAGTAGCTTTATATCCTGATCTTGGAGAAGCAGTATATATAAACATTCCCAGACTTCATGGAGGAGATGAGCATAAAATTGAGGTTATTGATATTAGATTACCGCCTGGCAGACTGGCGACAACTTTAGAATCTGAAAGAATTGTCTTAGAATGTAGCGTTAAGCAAGGCGATGAAACTCTTGCAAAATATAAAAAAGAAGTTACATTATTAGCCTATAACGATTTTAATCTAAGTAACTTATACTTCTATTTAGAATTATTGGCTTGTTTTGTGACTCCCAATCATCCTGTAATTATGCAGGTACTTAAACAAGTTAGAGAAGTATTAAAAACAAATACAAAAGATAATTCTTTATCAGGATATCAAACCGGAAGCCCTGAAAAAGTTTATAAAATGACCAAAGCTTTATATGAAACATTCAAAGAGTTGGGAATTTCTTATATTAACCCACCAGCGTCTTTTGATAATTATCAAAAAATTAGATTTGCGGATCAAGTATTACAAGACCAAATGGGAACTTGCCTTGATTTATCAGTATTGGCTTGTTCCTGCTTAGAACAGATAGGTTTACATCCCTTATTAATTATTGTTAAAGGTCATGCTTTTATTGGAGTTTGGTTACAAGAAGAAAAACTTAATAACGGCCTCATTATAAATAATATATTGCAATTAATTAATTATTGTAAGTCTCAAGCTTTATTAGTCTTTGATTCTAGTTCTTATGCAACGTATCCACAACCTAGCTTTGAAGAAGCAATAGATAAAGCTTTATCTTATCTGAATAATACTCCCTTAATTGGAGCAGTGGATATTATTAACTGTCGTAATCATCATAAACCTTATAAACCTTTACCAATTCGGATGAAAGCAGTTGAAAACCCTGAACTAGAATATGAAGAAATTACCAGTTTAGCTAAACAAATTTTAAAACAAGCTGCATTAACTCAGAAAAATGGTGAAGTTGAACCATTTACCCCAGAGAAACCAAAAGAAAAGTTACCAGACTCAGTTGAAAAGCGGTTTCAGAAATGGAAAGCCAGTTTACTAGATTTGTCCGCAAGGAATAGATTATTGAATCTTGCTAACTTGGATGTGA
>NZ_JAYGHH010000011.1:101902-105862 GCF_034931045.1 Nodularia sp. UHCC 0506 | reverse complement strand
TAAATCCCGTTCCACACCATCCAGTTCCGCAACTTGCGGCAAATATCCCCACTTGTGGAACCCGAATTTGGTAAACAGCTTTAAACTGGGTTGATTGTGGGCAAAAATAAAGCCCAAAAGCGTTTTTATCCGTAAATTTGGACTTTCGCTAATTGCTTGGGCGAGGAGTAGCCCACCTAAACCACGTTGATGAACAGATGGGGAAATATAAATACTAATTTCGGCTGTAGCATCATAAGCAGGCCGTCCATAAAATGATTTAAAACTCAGCCAACCTACAACTATACCTTCTACTTCTATTACCCAAATAGGTCTTTGCCGAAATCGTCCTTGAAACCAAGCCAGGCGACTTTGGACAGAAACTGGTTCTAAATCAGCTGTGGCCTTGCGGCTGGGAATTGATGCATTATAAATTGCCACTATTGCAGGTAAATCAAGTTCATTCGCATGGCGGATAGTCATTGCTGCCGTTTTGGAGAAATTTTTGTTTGAGAAAATCTTTAAAATGATACCAAAATAATAAAATTCGCAGTTATTACTACACAAATTCAGTTCGTTTGTTTATTTATCGTCATTTTGCATGATGTGACAGTAGTAAGAGTTGTGATTTGTTTATATTTCATCCTCAAGAAACAGATGAAATTTTGATATTAGGAATAATAAATATTTTTTCCAAATTAAGATTTGACTAGAATAAATATATTTAATAAATTTTGTAGCCATTACTACAAAAAAATATTTTGAATTTAAAACTATTGAAAAAGTTATATGCACTAAAGGTAGAGGTTGTTTCTATTAGCTATATCTAGGATTAATGTAGTTGAGAAGATTTAAACCTACATTTTTATGTCTAAGAATTTAGTTAAAAATCCTGAATTTTCAGAAAACTCCAGTGAGCAAGATTCTACTGGAGAATTAGCCGAATTTATCAGTAAATTTAAAACTAGTATTTGGCTGCTAGGTATTCCCGCTTGGATTTACGGAATATTTGATAAGAGTTTAGCCGCATATACTGATAATTATTTATCTAGTGTGGAATTTTTCCATCTCTTGACAACAACCTTATTTTTTTTTAGTTGGCTGTATTTAAAACCTGATATTAAAAATAGCCAATCTCAAGGAAACTTATGTCCAATGCAAACAAATAAATTTGCATTAAAAAAGCGACACATGATTAGCCAAGAGTATATATTACCTTTTCCTTACCTTTGCCAAATTTATCATCTGTTGAATTTAAAACATTTAGAAACAGTTCATAACTTCAGCTTAAACAACTTAAAAATTCTCAATATTAGCCACTTTCAGCCCACAAAAATCGGTGGCATCATCAAATTTCAAACTGTTTTAGATTCTCCAGCTAATCCTTTAAGAATTTGGAGAAAACCGATTGTGGAAGTAGATTTAATCTTGCACACTCCTTATACAATTGAACTGAGTATCCCCGTTTACAATAATAAAAGAATAATTGTTATCTTTCAAATCTTGCCATTGACGGATAACGAACATCAGTTATTTATAGATATTTATAGTGATTTAAATTGGCCTAAACCACTACTACAAATACTGTTACATTTTGCTTCTTGTTTGACATTATTTGAAGATTTACCCTATCTCCGCAACTTAACTGAGACGAATGTTGAGCGTTTATTCAAATTAAGCAAATTTTCTAATCATGCCAGTACGTTACTCTTTAAAAGATTTGTTGAACTTTATGGGATAAATGGCAACAAAACTAAATTAATTGAAGAGAATCATTAAATCTGTGAAACCTCACCCCAATCCTCTTCTTACTAAGGCTACGGTGTACACACAAGTGATCGAATTGCCCCCTAGCCCCCAATTATGGGGGAACAAGAATTTTCAAAGTCACCTAAATTTGGGGAATTTAGGACGCAAAACAGGCAGAACTTGTGTGTAAACGATAGCTTACTAAAAAGAGGGAGTATGAATATTATAGGAATTATTAAGCACGTGCTAACAAGGGGGCGGCTGCTAATAAAGTTATAGTATAAGAATGTTGAGGATTGGTAAAAATCTGCTTTGTAGTACCCAATTCCACAATTTGCCCGCTATTCATGACAGCAATGCGATCGCATAAAAACCGTGCTAACCACAAATCATGCGTAATAAATAAATAGGTGAGTTCAAATTCTACTTTTAATTCTAACATTAAATCTAACACTTGTGACTGAACACTGGCATCTAACATACTCACAGGTTCATCACAGATTAACAGTTTAGGACGCGTAATCAAAGCACGAGCGATCGCCACTCGTTGCTGCTGTCCCCCCGATAAATCTGATGGATAACGTTGATAATAAAGTTCTGGCGGTGTTAATCCTACTTTTTCCAACATCCACAAAACTTGCGATTTTGCCTTTTCTGCATCAGCCAGATTGTGGATAAATAACGGATCAGCTATGCTTTGTCCCACTGTCATCACTGGATTCAAACAAGCATGAGGGTCTTGAAAAATCATTTGCATTTGTCGCCGGGAAGAACGAATTTCTTGACGTGATAAGGTAGTTAAATCTTGTCCTAAAAATTCAACTTTGCCAGCAGTAGGGCGAATCAGTTGCAATATTGTCCTTGATAGTGTGCTTTTACCACAACCCGATTCTCCAACTAATCCCAAAATTTCCCCTTGATACAGTTCCAAATTAATTCCATCTACGGCTTTAATGGTTTCTCCTGGCTTTTTCCAGAGTCTTGCCATAAAATTCGGTTCGATAGTGTAATGTTGCTGTAATTCTGTAATCCGCAATATTGGAGACTGGGAGGTTTCTTTCTTACTTTCTCCATCCACTGCTTGAATATGTAAAGCTGCTTTTAATAGCGATCGCGTGTATTCATGTTGAGGCTGTTTAAATACAGTTTCAGTCGCACCCATTTCTACTATTTTGCCCTGATACATCACACCGATGCGATCGCAATACTCGCCCACCATCGCTAAATCGTGAGAAATCAACAACAACGCCATATTTTCTTCACTGCATAGGCGGGTTAATTCTTGTAGAATCTGTGCCGAGACGGTGACATCTAAACTGGTGGTGGGTTCATCAGCCACAATTAACTTGGGGTTGAGAAGTAAAGCCAAGGCGATCGCTACCCGTTGACGCATTCCACCACTAAACTCATGGGGGTATTGATCCCAACGACTGGCCGGAATATTCACTTTTGCTAAAGTGGCGATCGCTTGTGCTTTCGCTTCCCTGGTGGATAACTTTGGTGAATGCGCCTGAAGAGTTTCAATACAATGCTTACCAATGGTCATTAAAGGATCGAGGCGTGTCATGGGATCTTGAAAAATGAGTGCGATCGCCTCTCCCCGAAATTTCCGCAATTGCCCAGGCATCAAATCAAACACCGATTCCCCCTGAAACCTCACCCGCCCCTCAACGCGACTATCAAGGGGTAACAAGCGCATTGCAGCCCTTCCTAGAGTTGATTTACCACAACCAGACTCACCCACCAACCCCATTCTTTCCCCTGGTTGCAAGGTGAAAGATACATCATCAATTGCCCAACTTAGCGCTTCCTCGTGACGCTGAGGATAAGCAACACGCAGATTTTCTATAGAAAATAAAGCTTCACTCATATATTTAGTTGTTAGCCCTGAGCTACCATCTGGGATAATAATTTTAATTTTCCGTCAGTCTATCAGATTAGCTCCTGAATGCGGATGAGTCTAAACAGAACCTCACCCCCAACCAATCTTCTTCTCCCAAAGGAAGACGCTATGCGAAGGTCAGGAAAGGGGAGAGTTTCAGGAAAGTGAAAAACAAACTTTACGAATTATCTCCCAAAGCCTTTCTAATGGTTTCAGTATCTAATTCTAATAATTCTGCTATCTCCTGAATGCTAAGTCCTCGTTGTACAAGTTTGGGCAAAATATTTAACTTAGTTTTTAGTTCGCCTTCTTCTTTTGCTTCTTGATAAACTCTAGTTTTTTTCAGTAAG
>NZ_JAYGHH010000011.1:99087-101623 GCF_034931045.1 Nodularia sp. UHCC 0506 | reverse complement strand
TTTAAATTCAGCATGGTTTCTATTTCCTCGCGGCTTAAATTAGGAAACTTGTAGACAACAATTGTCTCTATAAATTCTATAACTTTTCTTTGGATGAGAGTATCTATCAATTCCTCCCTCGCCTTGTCAATCAGAGTTTTGGCAAGTTCTTCAGCTTTGTTTTCACTCTCTACAACTAAGCGAACAATTCCTACTCCTAGAGAATTATCTGGTGCATCTTCAAGTTCGTCTAGGTAAAAGCGACGCAGATGAGGTTCTAACAATGAACGATAACGGAGGGGATAGCTACGTTCATTACTGCGTTTGTCATAGATAACTATTGCCAACCAATCCGGGTTAGGTGGTTGATATTGGGTGAAATAAAGGGAAATACTGGTAAACAGTCGATCATAAAATTCATCATCTTTGTAAAACTGAATCTCGACGAAATACAGGGGTTGATTAGGAAATGCTTCCAGGGGAGAAAACAACCCATCTAATCGAAAGCTTTTTTGTTTAATTTCTGGTGCGCTAAACTCATAACTATTGGTGTTAATATCAGGTTTACCGATAATTTCAAAAAAGATATTGGGGAATTCTTTAAATATTTCGTAGAAAATTGCGTCTGTTTTCATAATTACGAATTACTAAATATTCCCACATTTTATCTCCAAACCTATTCCCTACTCCCCACTCCCCATTTCCCAACTTGTTACAAAAATAACTTTCAATTGGCAGTGAAAAATGAGATGATGTCAGAAGTAGAGCAAAAGGTAAAGAATTGTTATTTTTCCTCCTCCGGTTCTTGCTGGAGAATAGCTTCACAGTATTGAATTAGAGTAGTCAGGCGATCGCTTATCGTCTTCAGCCTCCCTTCGGCAGTCGATGCTTGGCGCGATCCTTGGAGAAACATGACATCAATTTCCAACAAACGCAACTGCTTACTAATCTCTGTCCGATAGGATTGTACCCGCGAATTCTCTGCGGGCAAAGGCACAATCTGCTGCCGAAACATTTGCTGTAACAAGGATACACCCTTTCGCAGATGGGGTGCAGTTACTGGGGTCGAGGTTGTATCACAGCGTACTTGCTCTAGCAAAGTTGCTAGTGCCTGATATTTCTCAAGATTTAGAGACATTCAGTCCTAGTTAAGATAGTATTAGTTTCAAGAAAATTATCTAATAAACTTTCTCAACTTTTTATTAAAAACCATCAGCCTCAAATTACACTTTGAGGTTTTATTTGCCATAAATCGAATTTTCAGCATAAGATTTTCTAATCGCAGTATGGATAATTACCATAGGCCAAATAGAAAATCATTCTCATTTTTAACTGAAACCTCTGGCAGATAGTATTTTTAGTCCATGATGCTATCTATGACGTTCATCACTGACTTATCTACCAACTACCTTTAATTCCTATTGTATGAGCAGCATACTTATAAATTCCCCCACCGATCTCACCCTTCCGGAATGGCTTCAAAAATGTTTAAGAGAATTTTCAACATTTAAGGGCGAAGCCGAAGCAAACCGAAGGTATACTGATGCAGTCTTAATTGGTAAGGCATTTGAATTTGCTTATCAACTGCATGAGGGACAGTACCGCAAATCAGGAGAACTCTATATTAGTCATCCCGTTGCCGTAGCTGGATTGCTGCGAGATTTGGGGGGCAGTCCTGCTATGATAGCAGCTGGATTTCTTCATGATGTAGTTGAAGATACAGATGTAACTTGTGACGATATAGAATCACACTTTGGGCCAGAAGTCCGGCAATTGGTGGAAGGTGTCACCAAGCTGTCTAAAATCAATTTCACTAGCAAAACTGAAAGCCAAGCGGAAAACTTCCGGCGGATGTTTTTGGCTATGGCGCAGGATATCCGGGTAATTGTGGTGAAACTGGCAGACCGTTTGCATAATATGCGAACTTTACAATATATGTCAGAATCCAGCCGCCGCCGCAGCGCCCAAGAAACCAGAGATATTTTTGCCCCCCTAGCAAATCGCTTGGGAATGTGGCGGATAAAATGGGAATTGGAAGATTTGTCTTTTAAATACCTCGAACCAGAAGCTTTTCGGCAAATACAAGATCATGTTTCCGAAAAACGGGCGGCGCGGGAAGAGAAACTGGCGAAAGCCACAGATATGTTGCGAGAACGTTTGCACCAAGCCGGTATCCATTGTCAGGATATCAGTGGTCGTCCCAAGCACCTTTATAGCATTTATCAAAAAATGCAAAGGCAGCAAAAAGAATTTCATGAAATTTACGATTTGGCCGCCCTGCGAATTATAGTCCAGACTAATGAGGAATGCTATCGGGCTTTGGCAGTGGTTCATGATGCTTTTCGCCCCATTCCCTCTCGATTCAAGGATTACATTGGATTGCCCAAGCCTAACCGTTACCAGTCGTTGCATACTGGCGTGATTGGCTTGACTGGCCGGCCTTTGGAGATTCAAATTCGCACTGTAGAAATGCATCATGTTGCTGAATATGGGATTGCAGCCCATTGGAAGTACAAAGAAACAGGTGGTTCTACCAGTCAATTGACAAGCGCTGATG
>NZ_JAYGHH010000011.1:90359-99062 GCF_034931045.1 Nodularia sp. UHCC 0506 | reverse complement strand
AGTTTACTTGGTTAAGACATCTCCTGGAATGGCAAAGTGATCTTAAAGACGCTCAAGAGTATCTTGATAGCGTCAAAGACAATTTATTTGAAGATGATGTCTATGTCTTCACCCCAAAGGGGGATGTTATACCCTTAAGTCCTGGTGCTACGTGTATAGATTTTGCTTATCATATTCATACAGAAGTCGGCAACCACTGTGCAGGGGCGCGGGTGAATGGTCGCATGGTTCCTTTGTCAACGCGTTTGCAAAATGGTGCAATTGTCGAAATTATTACCCAAAAGAATAGCCATCCCAGTTTGGATTGGTTGAACTTTGCCAGTAGTTCAGCAGCGAAGTATCGGATTAAACAATGGTACAAGCGATCGCGCCGTGATGAAAATGTGGCCCGTGGAAGAGAGTTGTTAGAAAAGGAACTAGGTAAAACAGGTTTTGATAACTTGCTGAAATCAGAAGCCATGCAGACTGTAGCTGAAAAGTGTAATTACCATAGCGCTGAAGATTTACTCGCCGGTTTGGGTTACGGTGAAATTACTCTCAACCTGGTGCTAAATCGCTGGCGAGAAGTAGCTAAAGGACAACAACCTGCTAACGTTATTCCTTTATTTCCCGGTAAAGAACTACCAACGACCTCAAAAACTGTCCGTGATACGCCTCCCCACAGCACACGTCCTTGTGATTCACCGATTATTGGTGTAGAAGGATTGGTATATCATTTAGCAGGGTGTTGTACCCCTATTGCTGGCGAACCGATTATTGGTGTAGTAACAAGAGGAAGGGGAATTACCATCCATCGCCAAGGGTGCAATAATTTGGAAAGTGTGGAGTATGAACGCTTAGTACCTGTGAGTTGGAACTCAGCCACCGAACATATCAGCCGTCCCCACACTTACCCAGTGAATGTACAAATCGAAGCCCTTGACCGGGTGGGAGTTTTGAAGGATATTTTATCCCGTTTGAGTGACCAGGGGATCAATGTGCGTCATGCACAGGTGAATACTTCCATTGGTCAACCAGCGTTGATTGATTTAGGAATAGATATACGCGATCGCGTGCAACTAGAGCAAGTATTTACTCAAATCAAAAAAATGAGCGACATTTTAAATATCCGTCGCCTCGGACAAATTGACGAATAGTAGGAGAACAAAAATACAGTGCCTCTTATTTGGTAGGGTGTGTGATGGAGATAATACTCAGGTTTTGCTCATTAACTGGGATGACTAGCATTAATAGACTGCAACATTTTTTCTCGCTTTTTTCGAGCAATTTCTTGTAAATCAACTGTTCTATCAGTTTCATCGACAATTTCACCAGTTATTACTTCCAACACATCTTCCAAAGTCACAACACCAGCCACACCTCCATATTCATCAACTACTACAGCCAAATGTTCACGAGCTGCAATGAAATTTTTCATCAGTTTATCTGCTCGAATTATTTCAGGAACAAAGTGAACTTTTCGCGCTAAGTTAGCAATTTTTTCCTGGTTATTACCTTCAACCATCGCTGTTAGTAAATTTTGCTTTAAAGCAAATCCAATTACTTGATCAATAGATTCATCAACTACAATAATTCGGGTATGCTGAGAAGCAATAATCTCTTGTTTGACTTCCTCAAGAGTCAGATGACCACGGATATATGTCAACATGATTCGCGGTGTCATTAAATCTGCGGCCGTGACATCATTTAATCTAAATACCCGTTGAATCATTTCGGCTTCATCGCTTTGAATAATCCCCTCTTGTTGACCAATATTCGCCAGCAGCTTAATTTCAGCTTCATTTGTAGTTGGTCGTTTTTTGGTTTTAAAAAAACGTGCAGTCAAATTTTCTATAATCCAAACTAAGGGTGTAAAAACTATAGAAAGTCCAGTGACAGGTAAAGCCGCTAACATAGCGATTTGTTCAGAATAGCGCTCTCCAATTGTCTTAGGAATAATTTCAGCAAAGATGATAATCAAAAAAGTAAACATTCCTGAAAATATCCCCAGCCAAGTATCTCCTAAGACTTGACTAGCAATACTACCTGTAAGAATACTACCAACGATATTAAAAATATTGTTCAGAATTACAATGGTTGCAATTGGTCGATTCATGTTTTCTCGAATCGCCAAAAGTGCTACGGCTGAAGGGTTATTTGATTGTGCTAGTTGTCTAACTCTCAGAGGAGAAACAGAAAACAACGCCGTTTCTGTACCAGAACAAATGGCTGAACCTAAAATAACAACAAATACAATTATGACAAGCTGGAACATATAGTTTCCCAAGTATGGGAGTAAAATTTTGGGCTACTACCGCTACGCGGAAGTCAAAAGTCAAAAGTCAAAACAATCTGATTCAGGGCTATTTTTCGGTATTTCATGGTGGTTGATTGCCCCTATGTTCCATTATTGATAACTAAATATATTATTGTTTTATTTTAGCAATATCTGGAAACGACTCGCCAAGGCTATGCTTTAGAAGTGCATCTATATTAATTATCTGTTCAATTCTCATGCAACAAATATTTCCCGGAGAAGTATTCGCCAACACTGCGGATTTTGATCATGGCATTCGCCAACTCTTACCCCGATATGATGAAATGTTGGAGGTAATTACCCGGTGTCTTCCGACCACAACCCGCCGAATTTTAGAACTAGGCTGCGGTACAGGGGAACTGACTCTGAAAATTTTCCACCGCTTTCCTGATGCCGAAATCGTTGCCCTAGACTACTCCCCGCGAATGTTACAATCTGCCGGCGATAAAATTACATCTGCTGGATATCAACAAAGGTGGACTGGGATTCAAGCAGATTTTGGCAACTGGGCAGAAAATCCCGAAAAATTGGATATTGGTGGCAAATTTGATGCTTGTGTGTCATCTTTGGCGATTCACCATCTCGATGATCAGATGAAGTTGAAGTTATTTCAACGAATTGCTGCCAGTCTGAGTCAAGGTGGTTATTTTGGTAATGCAGACCCCACTTTACAAGAATCATCTGTCCTAGCAGAAGTTTACCAGACAGCCAGACAAGAATGGGCAGCCCAACAGGGAATTAATTTAACAGAAGTGCGGGCTAAAGTTGGTAGTAGTAGTCAGCAAGGATACTCTAGCCAAGACCAACTTGCTACCCTAGATAACCAATTGCAAATGCTGTCCACATCTGGGTTTAAGACAGTAGCAGTACCTTGGAAATATTACGGTTTAGCTGTTTTTAGCGCTTGGATGTAAAAAACGTATTTGTAAAGACGCGATAAATCGCGTCTAATTGCTGTGTCAGATAGTATCCCAAGCAGTTCCTTTATAGCCATAATCAAAAATTTCTGGATGTAAAACTTCTGCCAAAATTTCTAGAGAATCTGCGAGTCTTGGCCCTGAACGATTGAAGAAGGCATTACCATCAGTAATATAAACTCTGCCACTTTGGGCGGCGTGAAGTTTTTGCCAATCCAGACGTTGAGTGAATAACTTGGCTTCTTGGCGAGTCCGATTTAAATCAAAGCCACAGGGCATAAAAATGATAATATCTGGATTGCTTTTGAGTAGTGTTTCCCACGGAACAGTAGTAGAAGGTTGACCTGTAACACTAAACTGTGCCTGACCTCCAGCTAAGTTAACTAGTTCAGGAATCCAATTTGCAGCTGTCATTAAAGGGTCTGTCCATTCAATACAAGCTACTGTGGGTAATTCTGTTAAAGACAGCCCTTGGAGTTTGCGTTGACAAATAGTAACGCGAGCTTCTAAATTTTCTAAAAGGTGAACTGAGTCTACACCAAATATATGACCGATTCGCTCAATATCTTGCCACACATCTTCCAGAAGATTGGGTTTTAAGGAAATAATCTGAGGTGAACTGTGGATGATACTAGCAACAGCTTTTTCCACATCTGCAAGGCTGACGGCACAGACATCACACTGGTCTTGAGTGATAATGTGAGTGGGCTGTAATTTCTCTAGAATATCTGTTTTGATTTCATAGATACTTAAAGCAGATTGTAATAAATCGTTAACATTATCATGAATTTTGCGGCTAGGGTCATGAGAGTTCAAGCGTGCTTGGGTACAAACGGGGCGATTATGAATTTCTGGCGGGTAGTCACATTCATGCGATCGCCCGACAATTTCACTAGTCAATCCCAGGGCGGCCAAAATTTCGGTTCCACTGGGGATCAGAGAAACAATCCTCACACTGTTATTCGCCATTAGACTACCTCCAGAACATCTGCTATTATTTCAATTCTTACAAACTTTAACTATTAGGGTATCTTTCTCTAGGTGAATGCGCGATCGCGCTAATTCTCAGTATTTACATGGTTAAATAGTGATTGTTGATGCTTAAATAAAGGTTGTTTTTTTTGATGAACAGGGTTCATAACCTGATTTTCTACCCATAGATTACTTAAGCAGTGAGGGATTTAAGCACAGGGAAGTAGGAAGCAAGATGAATCTGAGTCAATATACCCTAGTGGAATGATACTAGTACAACACGGCGTAAATAAACAGACCATTCAAAATCCATGAAAAGCCCATTTTATAAAAAAAATTCGGGTTGATAAACTTCCAAATAACAAACACCAAATTACCCAAATACAAAAACTCTCAATGTCTCATAAATCGATACACCAGTGGCAAGCAAGATGTCCTGTGATTATTTATGTCTGTACCTCATTGACCTGCAAAATGCTGTATTGGGATAGTTTGAAGATTTTATGAATAAAAATACACGGTCTATTTGTGAAAACTAGCATGAAGTAATTGTATTAGTAACATACTGTTGTGTTTTTACCGTGGAATACAACATTATAGTTTCTTAATAGGGGCAACGAACGCAAATAATGGTGCTTAAAGATACTACAGAACATCAGCAGGTACAAGAGGCTTTGCAAATTACAAAAAATGAGCAACAAAGACAAAGCCAGGCGCTAGTTAAATTAGCCAGAAGTAAGACATTTTTGGAAGCTAACCTAAATGCAGCACTTAGAGAAATTACAGAAACTGCGACTCAAACACTCACGGTGCAAAGGGTTGGGGTATGGTTATATAACGAAGATTGTTCAGCGATTGAATCCATCGACTTATATGATGTTAGCCAAAACAAACATACCTTTGGTCAGTCTTTGTTAACAGCCAATTATCCTGCTTATTTTCAAGCTTTGGAGCAAGAGCGTACCATAGCAGTCAATGATGCTATCACAGACCAAAGAACCCAAGAATTATCTGCCTCTTATCTTTCTGTGTTTGGCATGACATCCATGCTGGCTGCACCGATTTGGCTGAGAGGTCGTTTAGTGGGGGTGGTGTGCCATGAACATGACACAGTTCGCCAGTGGTCTTTGGCAGAAGAAAATTTTGCAGGTTCCATAGCAGATTTTGTGACCATCGCCATAGAAGCAAGCGATCGCAACGCGGCACAATCAGCAATCAGACAAAGTGAGGCTAAGTTGAGGGCGATTTTTGAGCGTTCCTCTGTTGGTATTGGACTGATCAACTTGAACGCGCAGATAGTTGATATTAATCCAGCGCTGTGTCAGATGTTGGGATACAGTCAAGAAGAACTATGCGGGCAGAGCTTTATTGACTACATTTTACACCAAAGGGGAGATTTAGCGTTTTATAAACAAATAGTTGCAGAAATGCGTCAAGACAGTTCCACAGAATTTGTAGAAAGACATCGGCTTGAAATTGAAAGACCATTTCTACATAAACAGGGTGGTTTAGTTTGGACTCACCTTTCGATTTCTATGGTTCCAGACATGAATGGGAAACCTGAGTTTTTCCTAGCAATGATTGAGAATATTACTGAGCGTAAACAAGCAGAGTTAAAACAACGTGGCTCTCAAACAGCCGCAGAAGCCGGCAGTCGGGCAAAAACTGAATTTTTAGCAACCATGAGTCACGAACTGCGAACACCTCTGAATGCCATTATGGGTTTGTCCCAATTGTTACAACAAGAAATGGTTGGCTCCCTGAATGATAAACAGAAGGAATATATCAGTTGCATATACAACAGTGGGGAACATTTGCTATCAGTGATTAATGATATTTTGGATTTATCTAAAGTTGAAGCTGGAAAAGAAGAATTATCTTTATTACCTTTGTCAGTCCCAGAACTTTGTAATTTTGTCTTATCGACAGTACGCGATCGCGCCTTAGCAAAAGGACTACAATTAATATGTGAAATTGATTTAAAAGCAGATGTGTGCATTGCTGACGGACAACGCGTTAAACAAATGTTACATAATCTTTTAGAGAATGCTATTAAATTTACCACCGTCGGCGAAGTATCTTTGACAGTTGAAAAAGTACCTAGAGGCATTAATTTTATAATTTCTGATACTGGGATTGGGATTGATACCAATCAGTTTGAATTTCTATTTGAACCTTTTCAACAACTGGATAGCCGCTTAAATCGTCAGTATGAAGGTGCTGGTCTAGGTTTAGCCTTAACACGCAAGTTGGCGCGTTTGCATGGCGGGGATGTAACCGTGGTATCAACATTGGGTGAAGGCAGTCAATTCACTCTTTTTTTACCAGAGCAAAATTATTAAATTTCCCACCCACCTCCGGTAATTTCAGTATGCAATAATAATATAATATTTATAGCTCTATAGAATCACCTTGATCTGTTTCCAAAACACCACTACGAATCATTAATTGTGGCCAGATTAACAAAAAAAACACCATCCACACTAAGACAGGGATGGCAACAAGAACCGTTAGCCAAATAGTTTGAAATACTAACCAACTACCGCTAATCAGTGTTAAACCTGTAAGAAGTATAGACCAAGGCTGACACCACCAAGGTTTATATTTCCAAGGACTGAGAGGTTTTTGTTCAGACATTGATTTTATATGAAAAATTATTCTAAGTGTAGCCTGGAATCAGACAATTATTTATAGTATAGTAAAGCGTAAATATGGATACCCTGGCAAAAGATTTAAAAGCCCAACGTAAAAACTTTTTGACTTTTGACTTTCGCCTTGCGGTATTAGGGTTTTAATTGTTCCCGCCATTCATCCAAGGAGATATATTTGTTATCTATCACATCTAGAACTTCAATGACATCCCCTGTATTTAAGACACGGAACCAATAAATAGTTGTATCGTGTTTCGGTTCACCGTCAAAAACTCTAACTTTGTAGTAGGGATCATTTGGCGTAGGATAATCATAAACAATTGCCGCTACCTCTATAGTTCCTTTCGAGAGGTATTTAATTTCTCGTGCTTTGCGTTGGACTAATGGTAACTGCCAAACTAAGTCCAGGGCGGTTTTTTCATCAATTTTGCTTGTAGTTTGAGAAAAGTTTATAGCAGTAGGTTCGTCTAACTCCACAACCGTTTCTGAAGAATTTAGCGCCATTTCCATATAGTTTTTGGGTTTTCGGCTAATGGCTAAATGATCTGCATATCCTATGATCACAGCAGAAGCCACAACAGGAAACCAGATTAATTTTGTCATAAAGCTACCCCTGAGCATTGATTGTGTATTGTAAATCCGCAATAATTCACTGGTGATAGATTGTACAACAAAATCATGGCAATATAAAGGAATATCTCGGTAATTTGGGTAAATTTTTAAATAGCAAGCATTTATTTATACAAGAATATTGCAATTCTTTTTACTTGCTCAGGGTAATGTTAATGAAATTTATTATACAATTAATCCAAAAACAACTATGTAATAAAGATAGCAATACTAATGCAATTAGGTGCATACTTTTTGACCTAATTTTCAGGAATCATTGCGTACATAACTGAAGTGTTAATTATTCCAAACCTAATTCCAGGAGATACATCTGTGACAAATTCTGCTGCCGAAGAATTTATTAATTTAGCAAAGATTCAGGCTTCTAATATTACAGTTAAACTAAATGAAGCGGAAACTGATACTATCAAAGAAATCCAAACTCTGCTAAGTAAAACAGGACTTTATACTGGTAAAGTAGATGGCATCGTCGGCAATTTAACCGAAAAAGCGTTTGCAGACTTCAAAGCCAGTGTTTGGCTAGAATCTCCCGAATTATTGGGTAGAAGCACTGCGGCTGCATTACTAGAAATTGCCGTAAATCATCAAGTTATTGAAGAACAAACCCAGGAATTAACACCCTTACCTACATCTTCTCTGGATACGAAAACTGGTCGCAGTATGAAATTAGTTACTGGTGTTACAGTTTACGAGAATGAATTGATTGTTGCTGGGATACCTCTAACTTGGGGAGAAATGACCAAAGGTTGTGATCCTCGAAGAGTGCCGGAGTCAAAAAATGTGATTAATAATATTGTTAAAACAGCGCAAGGCTTTGGCAAAATTCGTGAGAAGTACGGCAGTCCCATCGCAATTACCTCTGGTTATCGTCCACCCGCAGTTAATCGCAACATTGGAGGTGCAAGCCATTCCCAGCATATCCAAGGATTGGCAATTGATATTCGCCCCTCAGATGGCAATTTTACGCGATTAATGGAAATTTGTCGGGCTTCTGATTGCACTGGATTGGGAAAAGGAATGCATAGAGGGTTCATTCATTGCGACTGGCGGCCTGGTGGTCGAGTAGTTTTTAATTATTGAAAAATTTCAACTATCTCACGGACTACAGAAGCTAACTTTTCGGCACTATCAGGAACTGCGATCGCTTTGGCATTTTCTGCCATTTTAGCTAACTCTGTGGGTGATTGTAATAAATTTAAAACCTGAGTTTGCAATATATCGGTTGTTAACTCCGATT
>NZ_JAYGHH010000011.1:88476-90334 GCF_034931045.1 Nodularia sp. UHCC 0506 | reverse complement strand
GTCAGTGCTGCGCCAGCTTGAGTAAATACATCTGCATTGTATGCTTGATGGTTTTCAGCAGCAAAGGGGTAGGGAATCAATATAGCTGGCGTTCCACATACCCCTAATTCTGTTAAGCTACCAGCACCAGCCCGACTAATGGCTAAATTGGCTCGTCTGAGTAATGCGGCCATATTGTCGTAAAATGGTAATGTGATGTATTGTGGATGCTTAAGGCTATCAGCTTCGGGATCGCGATCGCCTGTTAAATGTACCACATAAGCACCCGCATCAAACCAAGCCCCAGCTGACTGGCGCACTAACTGATTCACCGCTACCGCACCCTGACTGCCACCAAAGACTACAATTAAAGGCACACCATCAGGAATGGGTAAATCTAGTGATGTCTGAAGTCCTTGATCCAGGAATTGAGAACGCACCGGAGTACCTACACAGACATTTTTAGCACGAGGTAAATACTGACTAGCTGCGGCAAATCCTAAAGCCACCACACTGCACCAAGGGCCAAAAAATCGGGTAACTTTACCGGGTAAGGCGTTAGATTCATGAAAAATTACAGGTAATCCCAGGGAACGCGCCGCAATGATGCTGGGTCCAGCGATATAACCCCCTGTGGTGACTACACCTTGAAATTTGCCTTGTTTGAGAATGCGCCTCACTTCTATAATTGCAGCTATTAGCTGACCCAAGATGCGGAGTGTGGATAATCCAAATCCTTGCTGAAACCCCTCAACTGCAATAGTATTCAAAGGATACTGTTTGGGGACAAGTTGAGTTTCTAAACGATTGGGGACACCCAGCCATTCAATTTCATAGTCTGACAGTTTTTCGGCCAGTGCGATCGCCGGAAACAAGTGTCCACCTGTTCCACTGGCAGCTATTAATAATTTTATCGGTGCGTTTGCCATCAAAACTCTACCGTTTCGCGCTTAGGTTATCTAAGATAAAACAATTTCCTGAAGTTCTCTACTCAAATCAGTAAAATCTTACCCAATGACTAACATTACTACCTTGTTACTGAAACACCAACAGAAATTTCCTCATGGTATCTGGTTGATTGTATCTCTGCTGATACTTGGTGTCACTAGTAATGAACAAGCCGTTCAAGCTAAAACTCCAGAACCAGTGCAACCGATATCTGCTGCTGTCAAAGAATCTCAGATGTCTTTAAGACAAAGACTGCGTGAATCCCGGACAACCAACATTTTTTCTCAAAGCATCCAAACTGGGGAAACTTTCCCTAGTAATACACCCACTGAATTGAGAAATCTGTTAACTCAAATGGATAGAGCAGCTAGTCAAGGGGATATTAAAGGAGTAATGCAATTATACAGTCCCAACTTCATACATGGAGATGGATTAAATGCCCAATCTCTAGAAAAGTCTTTAATAGCACTCTGGAAACGATATCCACAGTTACGATACAGTACACAGTTGCAATCTTGGAAAGCTGAAGGCAATGCTATTGTTGCTGAAACGGTAACTAATATCACTGGCTTACCTTCTGCTAACAGTAATAATTTGGCTCTCAATGCTACCATTACTTCACGTCAACGGATTGAAGGTGCAAAAATAGTTAGTCAAGAAATTTTATCAGAACGTAGCTTACTTACCTCTGGTAGCAAGCCACCTCAAATTGATGTCAATTTACCACAACAAGTAAAAGTTGGTCAGCAATATAGTTTTGATGCCATTGTCCAAGAACCTCTGGGTGATGATTTGCTTTTGGGAACTGCAATTGAAGAACCAGTCCAAGTTAGTAAATATCTCAATCCCACATCTGTAGATTTAGAAGCGCTAAAATCGGGCGGAATTTTTAAATTGGGACGCGCACCATCTACACCTGGTAATCGTTGGG
>NZ_JAYGHH010000011.1:11659-88440 GCF_034931045.1 Nodularia sp. UHCC 0506 | reverse complement strand
CTGCGGTAATTCTGCGGGGTGATGGCATCACAATGGTAACTCAGCGTTTGCGAGTGATTAGATAGAGAATAGGAAATAGGTAGGGGCGAGATGATGTCATTAGCCGCAATTCTGCATAAACCCGCCCCTTTTTGTCTAAAGTATTCTTAACGATTTACTTTTAATTAATATGATTTCTCTACAAAATCAAATTATTCTCATTACTGGGGCGAGTAGTGGTATCGGTGCTGCTTGCGCCAGAATTTTTGCTGGTGCGGGGGCAAAATTGATTTTAGCGGCGCGACGATGGGAACGCTTACAAGAATTAGCAGATACTCTCAACCAAGAATTTGGGGTAGAGAGTCATTTGTTACAGTTAGATGTGCGCGATCGCTTGGCGGTAGAAGCTGCAATTTCCAGTTTACCTGCTGCCTGGTCTGATATCGATATTCTGATTAATAATGCTGGTTTGAGTCGTGGTTTAGACAAGCTGCATGAAGGCGACTTTCTAGACTGGGATGAAATGATTGATACTAATATTAAAGGTTTGCTTTACCTCACCCGTTATGTTGTGCCGGGGATGGTGAAACGCGATCGCGGCCATATTGTGAATTTAGGTTCCATTGCTGGACATCAAACTTATCCCGGTGGTAACGTCTACTGTGCCACTAAAGCTGCTGTTAAGGCAATTTCTGAGGGTTTAAAACAAGACTTATTGGGAACTCCTGTGCGGGTAACTGCCATTGATCCGGGGATGGTGGAAACAGAATTTAGCAATGTGCGCTTTCATGGAGATCATGCACGCGCTGACAAAGTTTACCAAGGTGTCACCCCCCTAACAGCCGATGATGTCGCTGATGTGATATTTTTCTGCGTCACGCGATCGCCTCATGTCAATATTAATGAAATCATACTGATGCCTGTTGACCAAGCCAGCGCCACCCTAGTTCACCGACAAACATAAATAGTGCTGAGTCTTGAGTGCTTTGCTTCATTATTTATCGCGCAACATTTGGAAAACATAAAAAATGTGTGGGCTGATACAATAATTTCTAAATAACTATTGTAGGCTTTGAAAACCCTTTACTTATACCCTTATGGCGGATATTTCCGCTAAAGAAGCACCAGAGCGATAGGGAATGACCTTAGCAAGTATGATCAACTTGTGAAAGTATATGAGTAATTTCCTCCGCCCTGGTGATTTACTTAATTTTGCTAATTTAAATAATAGGAAATATCTCAATTTTACGCTTATATCTTCGAGATGCCATGTTTGTTATCCATCATCAGAGTTAGCGAAGGAGGAGAGAAAGAGCAATTATTTCTATCTTCATAGGTCATCTTCAATTACTGCTAATACAGCTTTTGGTAATAATTTATCTTTAAACCACACAATTTTTGCCGGGACATTATCTAATTTTACTCCCGCTTTTTCTAAATTCAATCTTTCCGAAATAGCTAAAATTAAATTGTCACATCCAGAACGCCGCACTTGATAAAACTTCTTTTGTAAATACTCTGGTCGCCAATAACCGACTATTTCTAATAAAAAGTCTCTCCCATCAGGATGGACTAAACGGAAATCGGGAATCATCACACTACCAGGAATGGGTAATAAATCCACTTCTCGCTCTAATACCCAATCTGTTTTAAGTGCATCCCATTTATCAGCAAAGGATGATTCCAACATACTATCGTAAGGCTTACCCTTGGAATAGTGAGACACTAAACCACATTCAGAATTGAGGGTAAATCGTCCCGTGTTCCAGGCTTTGGTGTAAGCATCACGAGTTTGCAACGTGGCTGAAAGACTCCATTTAGTCACATGAAGTAAAGCCGGAATTAATTTAGCGATCGCCAGCCCATATCTTGTACTAGGATTAAATAAACTCGTTGGCCCATCAACGGTAATTGTAAACCCGTGGTCAGCATCACCTTCAATATAAGCCATTAATTGAAACAACTTCAAATAACGAAACAACAGCTTATATTCCCCAGGAACATTACGATGAGCATTTAAAACCAACTTACTGGCCTTATAAAAAATTCCTTGTACCTGAGACAAATTATATCTATTTAATAAATCCACCGGACCAGGCGCATCAAAATTAGTTAAAATTTTATTTTCAGCCAAATCAGCATATAAACCATCGCGCACCTGTTCCAACAAAACCTCACGTTCCAACTCCTGACTCAACTCATCAGCAATCTTCGTTAAAGTCACCTGAGTAGACTCCCCACTAGGAACCGACTTCGCCGCCAAAGCAAACACCCGTTCCCGTAACATAGGCGGTTCCAAAGGACTCACCACCTCAAAAGTGCAGAAACTACTCTTAAGAATATAAGCCAACCCCCGCTTCACCCGATAATCAGTAGCATCACCCTCCAAATCCAAAAGCTGACGTTCCAACACCCCCTGAGACTTCCCCTTCGCCTCCTCAAAACAAGCAATCAACTCATTCCCCAACTCCATACTCTTCTGATCAATCTTCAACCTCTTCGGAATAATTTCCTCTCCGTTTTGGCGATGACTCAGTAAATCCGTCGGTAACATTCTTCTTATCCGTTGAATACTTAATCTCTAACTGTTCCGCAGCCTTCGGAGTACTAACCTTCCCTCCCCCATAAACAACCTGTAAACTCCCCCTCTTCTCTCCGTGTCCTCTGTGCCTCTGTGGTTCGTTTCTCCTATCTTCCCCCCTACGCCGCGCCGAAGTCCCCTCCTCACTAGTATCCTCAGCCACCACCTCATACAAAATCGCCCGTTTATTAGCCACATTCCCCCTTCTCAACACCCGACCCAAACGCTGAACATATTCCCTAGTAGAACCAGTCCCAGACAAAATAATTGCCACAGAAGCAGCCGGAACATCAACCCCCTCATTCAACACATGAGAAGCCACCAAAGTATTATATTCCCCCTCCCGAAACTTACTTAAAATTTCATGGCGTTCCTTCACAGGAGTTTGATGAGTAATCGCCGGAATTAATAACCTTTCAGAAATACTATAAACCGTCGCATTATCAGCCGTAAAAATGAGAATCCTTTCCGGGAAATGTTCCGCCAACAAATTAGCCAAAATTCTTAACTTGCCATCAGTACCCAAAGCAATGTTTTTCGCTTCCCGATGTGCTAACATAGCCCTACGTCCACCAGGCGATCGCGCACTCATTTTCACAAACATTTGCCAACCTTGGATACTCCCCAAAGAAATTTTAGATTGGCGCAAAAAATCATTGCGAGTTTGAATTAATTGATTGTATCTTTCTCGCTCATGCTGTGATAACTTCACCTTAATTTGCACAATTTCATGGTTAGCCAAAGCACTACCCGCCAAATCCTCAGCGCGTTTGCGATAGACTTCCGGGCCAATGAGAATATTTAAATCCGCGTGTTTTCCATCAGTGCGTTCTGGTGTTGCTGATAATCCTAAACGATAAGGGGCGATCGCATACTCCGCAATTACCCGTCCAAAATCCGTAGGTAAATGATGACATTCATCAAAAACCAGCAAAGCATACTTGTTTCCCAAGTTTTCCGCATGAATAGCCGCACTATCATAAGTCGCCACTAATATTGCAGTGCGATCGCGTGAACCACCACCCAACAAACCCACCTCAGCATCAGGAAACGCCGCTACTAAATGAGCATACCATTGATGCATTAAATCCAAAGTTGGAACCACAATTAAGGTAGTGCGGGGTGTGGATTGCATCGCCATTTGCGCCAGATAAGTCTTTCCAGCCGCCGTAGGTAACACTACAACCCCCTGTCTTCCCTCTAGCTTCCAAGCGGCTAAAGCCTCAGTTTGGTGGGGATAAGGCTCCATTTCTAAGCTGGGAATTAAATCTACAGGATAAAATTCTTTGGCTTCGTCTACAAAATAAACATCTTCAGCTTGTAGCGCTTCCACTAAAGCCCGATATCTCATGGCAGGAATGCGAAACTTTTCGACTCGATCATCCCATGTAGCGTAGTCCATCCAACCTTTACCCCGTGGTGGTGGATGTAAAATTAATGTACCGCGATCAAATTTTAAGGTGGGTGTGCGAGCCATTTAGGGATTTTCCAGAGATATATTCAGAAAATAAATTGTCAAATATTTGGATATATATAATATAGGATTTTCGGTGATTTATTCAGGTTTATTAACCAGTAAATTTATAATAACTTTTCACGAATACTTCCCAAGAGATAAAGTTTGAATAAAAGTACGAGATTCAGGAACATGGTAAAAAATTCTGCCTATACTTTCCATTGTTATAAAATCTAATGCTTTGCTTTGAAGGTCTTCTTCTCGAAGAGTTTGAAGATTCGTAGTACCGTAAAGTAATTGTTTTAATTCTCCTGGTTTCTTCCCTGGTTTTTTGCCAATTAAGTCTTTTGCAGCAGCGATAAATATCTCTGTTGAAGGAAATGTCACAAGCGGAATTACCACAGGTAAGTATTCGTGGGTATAACCTTCTCGTGCCTTCGCTCCATAAAATGTCTCTATTCCTCCTACTAATATTTTAGATATACTGAATCTCCAATCCTTAAAGTAGTCATCAGGTGTAGTAAGCGTATGTTCACTATCAGCAGTGAGTAGTATGATATCCCGGTTACTAATTTCCGTAACTTCTTTTTCAAATTCTGCAAAAGCACCATAAAGAGTATTGGTAACTGCTCTTCTAAATTCGGCAGCTTGTTCACCTGTTAGATAGCAACCACTATTTAATTTTATAACTTCTCTACAATATTTTTCTACTGGATCATGCAGTGTTTGCCTTTTTAATTCACAATAGTTAAGAGTCACATTATTTTCATAACCATTAGATAGAATACATTCAGAAACTTTTCTAAAAATTGACCTATCAGTAGCTCCATCTCCAACAATCCCTATATTTCTCTCTACCATTACATTTTACCTAATTACCCAATTGTCCCGGAGTACCAAAGTTCTGCTAATTGATACTTTGGTATTTGTACTATCCGTTTCCCTGTAGTTTCATCATCTATTATCTCACCTTCTACAGTACCTATACCTACAAGTGTTTCCAGAGATGTATTTAGATTTCTGACATCACTTGTTCTATGACGTTTTTCTAGGCGAACTGTATAAACATGATCTAAGTAATTATGAAATTCACGTAAGACAGAGGGACTATGAGAAGTAATAATAAATTGAGATGTATATCCTTCTGAAGTTGGAGATGTCATTTGCCAAATCCAATGCATTAGTTCTTGAATATTCCCAGGATTTACACCATTTTCAATTTCTTCTAAAAGTATCAAACTTGGTGGTCTATAAAGAGAAGCTAGAAGACTAATAGCCGCCGCTTTCATAAATCCATCCGAAACGGAATCTGGAGTGAACTCCTCTACAGTTGTTTTTCTGCCAAAATCAAACTCCCAAACCAGTTTAGAAATTTTTTCATTATAGCGAACACCTTGAAAATTATTTTCAAATCTCCTCATTAAAGCTGTAAATCTTGTAAATGTCCGTTCCTCTTTTTCTTTAATATATTTAATAACTGCTTGCAATCCCAGCCCTGTACTACCTAATTCAGCAGGAATTTTAATATAATCACTCTTTCCTATTTCATGAGGAGTATCATCAAGATTCCCAATCTGCTCATCTTTAACTAAACCTTTGAGAAAAGCAGGTTGAAAGTGATAACTATATGTATTGGCAAAATCCCCAAAAAAATCTTTACACAATTGTTTTTCTGCTGTTTGCAAAGATGCATTATCTTCAATATCTTGCCTTAAAGCCATTAAGTTAGTTAGCTGTTCATATCCACTGGTAATTATCTTTTCATCTGCACTATCTAGCCTTATTGTTATTTTTTCTTTGCAGCTGGCAGATTCTGGAAAATGCCTATTTTCATATAATTCCATTTCATAGATAATACTTCCCTTTAAGTTATTCCAAGTTATTATAAATCCCATTGGTTCATGATCAGCAGCGAGCCTATAACGGTGAGGATATAAGTCTCTATGAACATTAACTGTTTTATTAATATTTCCAGGACGGCCTCTTCTTACAAGCCTACAAAAGTGTTGTATTCCTGTTAAAAGATTAGATTTACCTGAATTATTATTACCTATCAGCAAGGTTACTGGATGAAGCTCTACAGTAGTCAGTTTATGCGTTTTAAAGTTTTTAAGTGTAACTTGTTTAAACATAATTTTTTTTCTAGTAATGACCAAAATTTTACATTGCTACTGTTAAAAACACAACTGTTACACTGGTAAAAATGAGTAAAATATAATACTTATTTTTGTTTGCAATCATAATTATTATTGTAATAACCTATTATGGATTTACTAGAGATTGTTTTGGGGTGTTCACACTTACTAAGGAAGGTATATAAAATTAGAAAGAGCATTTCCCAAATGAGTGAAGTTATTCTCATGTCGAATGCTTTCTTCTCTCAACTCATCTGTGAAGTTATTAAAATTGAAACTTTCTGGTAATTCTACATCTATAACCAAAATCCCATTTTTTCGATAAATTCTTGCTTGATTTGTCGCTTCAGAGTTTTGTGCAATTGTTTGTTGACTTAAAGCATTAATTTTTTCAGCGATCGCTTCCAAGACAAATTCTTCAGTCGAAACTCCCTGAATACTTGCCCATTCTTCAATCTTTTGTTGGAGTTGATTAGGAAAATTCATATTTTTAACCCTTAAAGTGGCAGTCTTTGCAAAACTTGCTTGAAAACCATCGCCACCCAATCAACATCAGCCTCCGTAGTATCACGCCCCAAAGTCAAACGCACCCCTCCCAAAGCGGCTGATTCTGGATAACCCATTGCTAAGAGTATAGGACTAGGGCTAAGTTTACCACTGTGACAGGCAGAACCGGCACTGATACCAATACCAGCTAAATTCATTTGTCGGACTAAGGCTTTACCACTGAGTTTTTTACCATCGGCGTGTTCTAGACAAAAACTGACATGATGCGGTAAGCGATGATTAAAATCGCCTGTGGGAATTAAACCCGGAATATCTGCTAAGTGAGAAAATAGGCGATCGCGCAACTTGATTAAACGGGGGATCTCACTCGATAATTCTACTGTGGCTAATTCGGCTGCAATTCCAAAACCAGCGATCGCAGGTACAGCTTGAGTCCCCGAACGCAATCCCATTTCTTGACCACCACCACCCAGCAAAGGTACTAATTCTATATTCGGTCGCACATACAGCGCCCCAGCCCCTTGGGGTCCATATATTTTATGACTAGAAAGACTGAGTAAATCTATTGGTAATTTCTGCACATCTAGGGGTACACGTCCCGCAGCTTGGACTGCATCTGTGTGAAATAAAACCCCATTTTTTTGAGCAATATTTCCCAATTCAGTAATTGGTTGCACTGTGCCGATTTCACTTTGTCCATAAATCACCGAAACTAAAACAGTGTTATTTTGCAACGCTGCTGTTAAATCCTGGGGGTTAACTCTACCTTTGCTATCCACACCCAAACGCGTTACTTCCCAACCCCACATTTCCAATAACCTCGCTGGTTCAGAAATAGCCGAATGTTCCACCTGGGAAATAATTATGTGTTGCGGCACATTATATAATCTGGCAATGCCCATAATGGCTAAATTATTGGCTTCTGTACCACTAGCTGTAAAAACTATAGATTCTGGATTAGCCGCATTAATTAAACTCGCAACTTGGATTCTGGCTTGTTCTATCATTGTGGCGGCTCGTTGTCCCCACTCATGTAAACTGGAAGGATTGCCCCATTCTTGACTTAGGGCTGTCTGCATAGCTGCGATCGCTTCTGGGCGAGTGGGAGTAGTGGCACTGTAATCTAAATATATTTGCATATTATCAATAATTGTGTAAAAAAAGCTGAATATTTCTGCATCAATAGGTGGATCTGATTATCTGCGGATATAGTTTGGGAAATATAAATGTGTTCGTCCCCAATTCACTTTTAACAAATTACCGTACAGATGTTTCCACCAAGAAAATATTTTTTGATCTTTTTTCTGGTTTTAGCCATAGTTGCTTGTCAAAAAGCCCAACCTCAAAATCAGCTTTTAGCAGCCTTACCACAAGATCCATTAGTTCAAGTTTACTTTAACCATTCCCAGGCTTCAGAATACAAAGAACCTTACCGCCAACAAACTCGCCTGGGAGATAATTTAGAACAACAAATTATTGATACTATTTCTCAAGCTAAAGCCACAGTAGATGTCGCTATTCAAGAATTGCGTTTACCTAAAATTGCCCAAGCACTAGTAGAGAGACAAAAAGCAGGTGTGAAAGTGAGGGTTATTTTAGAAAATAATTATAGTCATCCTTGGAGTAGTTTAACACCTGCGGAAATCCAAAAGTTTACACCTAGAGAACAAGCCCGTTATCAAGAATTTTTTAATTTTGTTGATTTAAACCAAGATCATCAACTGAGTCCCGAAGAAATCAATCAACGAGATGCATTAATAATTTTAGAAAATGCCAAAATACCTTGGATAGATGATCGTGCTGATGGTTCAGCCGGTAGTAATTTAATGCATCACAAATTTGTTATTGTTGATAATCGTTGGGTAATTACAACTTCAGCTAATTTTACTTTAAGTGATGTACATGGTGATTATACAAATTTTAGCAGTTTAGGAAATGCTAATAATTTTTTACAAATTGATAGCCCAAAATTAGCTATTTTATTTACTGAAGAATTTAATATTATGTGGGGTGATGGTCCCGGAGGTCAACCAGATAGTAGATTCGGCTTGCAAAAACCAATGCGATCGCCTCAAACTATAACATTAGGTGAAACCAAAATCACCGTCCATTTTTCACCGACTTCCCCCACTCAACCTTGGTATAAATCTAGTAATGGTTTAATCGGAAAAACTTTAGATTCTGCCACTAAATCTATTGATATGGCATTATTTGTTTTTTCTGAACAGAGTCTAGCTAATATTCTCAAAACTCGGCATCAAAAAAATGTTTCTATTCGGGCTTTGATTGATTCCCAATTTGCCTATCGTTACTATAGCGAAGGTTTAGATATGATGGGAGTAACGCTGAGTAATGATTGTAAATATGAAATAGATAATAATCCTTGGCAAAAACCTTTAACTACTGTGGGAATACCTATCTTAGCTAGAGGTGATTTATTGCATCATAAATTTGCCGTCATTGACCAAGAAACAGTGATTACAGGTTCTCACAACTGGTCAAAAGTTGCCAATCATGGTAATGATGAAACACTGTTAATAGTGGAAAATCCAACGATTGCAGCCCATTACGTGCGTGAATTTGACCGTCTTTATGGTGATGCTAAACTTGGTGTACCGCCATCAGTTCAGAAAAGAATTGCCACAGAAAAAAAACAATGCGCTCAAATAATCAGCCCCAAATCAACTGATAATCTAGAAATTAAACCCATAAATGTCAATACGGCGACTTTAGCGGAATTAGTAACACTTCCGGGAGTAGGTAAAAAACTAGCACAAAGAATTATCACAGCTCGTCAGCAGCAAAAATTCACATCTCTCCAAGATATAACCAGAGTATCAGGAATTAGTACCAGAATGACACAACAATGGCGCGATCGCATTACTTGGTAATCCTAAATTGAACGCAAATGGACGCAGATTAACACAGATAAAGATGGATTAATCCAGAAATTTCAGGATTATGTGCAGTCTCACATAAAATTGGTTAAACGATTAGGGCGGGTTTACCAATATCTTGGTTAATCATCAATCATATCTCTAAACCCACCCCTACTCCAAGAATTTGTTTGGTTAAATTCTGTGTCGTCTAGTTCCCATGTAGATTTTACACAGCCAACTGAATTACTACTCTTGAGCAGCTTTGCTGAAAATTCGATAATACAACCATGTACTAGCTTCCTTCACAGGAAAAAACAAGTATGTGAGAGGATTGATAGTGACAATAATATTTCGGTAATCGCGTCGGGCTAAAAATAGGATACCACGGGCTACTTGCTGGGCTGACATGACACCATAGGGATTGAGTTGACTCTTAAAAGGCCCCAAAATTAACTTACGAATTACACAATCACCATCTAAACGCTTCAAAGTCACAATATTTCCTAATGTCCGTTTACTCAGTTCATACAGGGGACTCAAAGCCGGGGAAACCTCAGCCTCAGAAGTATTCACCCAAATTTCCTTAGTCGCCTTAGCTTGTGGTCCTGTAACAGTAGTTAAAAATATATCCATCAACCGCAAGGCCGAGAAAGTATTCACCTGATAGGAAGATGCGATCGCCTCTGGTGTGCGGCTATTGTAAACGTTGACACCATGATTGATAATCAAAATATCGATTTTCTCAAAACTTTTCCTGAGTTCAGCTTCGTTACCTAACTCCCAGGAAAGCACCTTAAAATTAGTCTGCGGTGCTAATTTTTCTGGATTAGTGGTTAAGGCTACCACCTTAGCATTATGCTTGAGCAATTCAGCCGTTAATGCTTGACCAAGAGAACCTGATGCACCAGTTAAAGCGACCGTTTTACCTTTAAGAGATAATCCCGTACCCAGTATTTTATCCACTAGAGGAAAGACACCACTATAGTAAGCATCGACATTATCAAAATGATGTCGCCAATGGTAAGTTCGATTTACCCACCAAACAGAGGGAATGATCTGTAAAGGGCCGGGTAAGTGATTGTAGTCTGTATCGATTTTACCAGAGAAATATCGCACAGAAGCACCATACAAAAAAGTACCGCCATAGAACACTCCCAGCCATAACCCCATTTGGTGAACTACTAAGGCAATGATGCTTAAAGCCGCAACCAGTAAAACCGATTCCACAATATCGTGATAAAGCTGGGAATCTTGGTAAGCTTGCACAGAGACTATAGATAAATCCCGACGATATACCTGATGATGTTTATTGTGCCATTTAGCCAACCATTTCACTTCGTGACACAAAACATGATAACTGTCTCTTAATACCTCAGCCAGCAACAGCGAAAAGATTCCCCAACCAGCAAACGGCAAAGCAGTATTGACCAACACCCCATTAATTTGACCCAACATTGTCATATTTTCCTGCACACCACTTGTCTTAATCTTTCTTCATATTGTGACAGATTAGAACTGAAGTAAGGGAATAACAAATAAATAGGACTTACGCAAAAACTCTCTGAAACCCTCTTAACTCTGTGTCCTCTGTGCCTCTGTGGTTTGTTTATATCTTAGAAGTCCTTAACAAAACAAACACCATTATTTAGTGCTGATTTTCTGATATTCCAGCCGTACTTGCAGAATATCAACCCGTTCACTTTCATAAAATAGAACACGGCTGACTTCTTGCAAACCCAACTCTGTAAACTGGGCTAATTCAGAATTAGACAAAGGCCAGGGAGGTCCATCAGGTTCCATCTCTGTCTCCCGTAACCGATTAATCACCACTAAAGTTCCTGCGACTGCAACCACAGAAGCCACCGATGTAATGACAGTAGAACGGAGACTTAAAGGTAAAGCTTGGATATTCCTGATTTCTACAACTAAATCAAAAGCCTGATGCCATTGTGAAGGCAGCGCCAATAAATCTGCAACTATATAGTTTACAGCAGAATCAGGAAAACGTTGCTGACACCAATCAATAGCCGTAGGCGAAATATCAAAAGCAGTAACTTGAAATCCCCTTGCGGCTAAAGCCTCTGCATCATCTCCCAAACCGCACCCAATCACTAACGCTGAATGTCCCTCACCTTCAGGGTTAAAAGTTTTCAACCAATCTTGTAAATAAGGGTGACAAGTTAACTTAGCCCAAGGAATTTGTGTCACATCACCTTGAGACTGACTATACAAAATATCAAACCATGCTGTCGGATTTTCTTCTTCTATAGCTTGAGTCGCTAACTGTTTCACCCGTTGCTGTAAACCTTCTGGCTGTTTCTCAAACATCTTTAACTCTGGTGCGCCTCTGTGTGAGATCCAAAAAACCCCCAGACAAACTGAGGGATTTTGAACTTATGCAATTTTTCTAGAAAATTATACAGGATTAGGTTGAGTTTTATTTTGCAGTAGCTGAATAATCGCTGTTTTTTCTAAAATCCCTACCAATACACCATTGTCACGAATTACAGAAAGTGTAGATAACTTTTTTTGTTCAAGTAACTGAACCACTTCCAACAGAGGTTGGTCTGATTTAACTGTAGTAGTTTCCTCAATGGACTTCATCACTACGCTAACTGGAGTTTCTGACCACTGCGTTGTGGGAATAATCCGTAAATCGTTGAGGTTAATTGCACCGATTAGTTTTCCGTCTTCATCAGTGACTAAGAATGTTTTCCAGTCTTGATTGTTAAAAATTCGTTGGTCTGCAAATTCTCTGAGGCTAGTATTGGCAGATACAATGGGACTATTAAAGGTAACAGCATCTGCTGCCGTCAAACCTGTGAATTTTTCCTGTACTCTCGCAAATTGCGCTGTTTTACCAGCATTTTGCAACAAGAAGAAACCGATTAATAAGTTCCAAAAGTTAGCGAAGCTACCAAAGAATAATAGGGGAATTAAACCAGATGCGATCGCTACCCAACCAAATACTTGTCCGACTCGACTAGCAAAAGTTACACCTTTGTAGGGGTTGCCTGTAATCTTCCACACAGCAGCCTTGAGGATATTACCACCATCTAAGGGCAAGCCAGGAATCAGGTTAAATAATGCTAATGCCAAGTTTACAGAAGCCAGAACACCAAGGATAGCTGCGGTTGCACCTGTAGCGGCGGTAGTGACACCGATTGCTGTAAATACACCACAGAGGAGGAAACTAACTAAAGGCCCTGCGATCGCCACCCAAAATGCTTCACCTGGGGTTTCTGATTCTTTTTCTAAACTCGCCAAGCCACCAAATATAAATAATGTGATGGATTTAACATCAATTCCTTGACGAATTGCGACAAAACTATGTCCTAATTCATGGGCGACGACAGAGGCAAACAATAACAACGCTGTCATCAATCCCAGTGTTAAAGTTAGTCCCCCAGACAACCAGGGAAATTGTGCCGTCAGTCCACTGCTATAACTCCAAGCTACCAAGCCCAGAACTAGAAACCACGACGGATGGATATAGAAGGGAATCCCGAAGAGATTACCAACGCGAATTGTGCCATTCATGCCGTACACCTTTGAATACATCTGTAAGAGATTTGCTGGTGCTGTTCTCTATGAATTTATTGTAACGTAATGTTAAAAAATTTAAATCTTGGTCATAGTTGTGTTAACCGTCCTTTTTGGGGCGGTTGTCGGGAATAAATTTTCCAGCTTTCCGAAATGCTGCGATCGCAATCAGTATATATAGGTATGTTCAAACAAAGCTAGTTACTCAAGCTTGAAAAAGTGTGTGCTTTCCCAGATTGAATAACTTGTAATTGTTACCAGCCGATTTGAACATTAAATTTTCTCGATAGTGTCAAATAGCCTCTAGCTACCAGATTGTACTTTTATCTTTCAGATAAGAGCATATCGGGATGGTCAATAGTATCTACTTTTATTAAATTTATCCAGGAACTTCACATCATGCGTCCAGAACGTCCAGCACGTCCCACACCACCAGCGCGTCCAGACCGTCCAGCACGTCCGTCACGTCCAGCGCGTCCAGAACCTTCAGATTGCAAAGAACTTGTCCCTGAAAACAGTAAACAACGGCAAAGATCATCTCGTAAAATCCGCCAAGATGCAGCAAAAATTGCCTTTAACAGAGGTATTGAAGATCATGTTTGTAATGGTGAAGAACAGGAATATTTAGGTGCTGATGGGTCTCCTAACTATATTGCTAACTTCTCTAAAGGTTTGCCACACAATCAACTAGGCGAAGTAGATCCCAAAGCCTACAATACCCTGCTTAAAGCTCTCAAAAGTGGTAAACCAAAAGATTTTGAAGCTATTACTCTGGGCAAAGGTCGCAAATTGGCTAATCCACAAGCCGGACTAGCTTTTGACCTCCAAGGCCCCGACGGTCATGCAATTACTATCCCTCCTGCACCCCGCATTGACTCGCCAAGAAACTCCGGAGAAGCAGCTGAAGTTTACTGGATGGCGTTGTTGCGGGATATCAATTTCACTGACTTTAGCCAAAAGTCCTTGGTGGAGGAAGCAGTAGCAGACTTATCGCAGTTCTCCGATTTTCGTGGGCCAAAAATTGGCGGACGTGTCACCCCAGAGTCCCTTTTCCGAGGTAATTTTGCTGGTGATTTAGTTGGCCCTTACATTTCCCAGTTTTTACTCAAGGATATTACCTATGGTTCCCTGACCATTTCCCAAAGACAAAAAACTGTACAACCAAATATTAATTATTTGACTGATTACGACGAGTGGCTAAATGTGCAGAACGGTGGTGCCACAGGTGCAGATAAATTCGATTCTACACCCCGCTATATCCGTAACATCCGAGATATTGGTCAGTACGTCCACGTTGATGCTCTCTACGAAGCTTACCTAAATGCTTGCTTAATTCTGTTAGACATTAAAGCTCCAATGGATGAAGGCAACCCCTACAATAATTCCAAAACTCAAGTCGGGTTCGCTACGTTCGGTAGTGCGTACATCCTGAGTTTGGTGACTGAAGTTGCAACTAGAGCGCTCAAAGCTATATGGTTCCAAAAGTGGTTTGTGCATCGTCGCCTGCGTCCAGAAGCCTTTGGTGGACTAGTTCACAACCATCTGATCGGCAAGGCAGAATATCCTATTGATCAGGAGATTTTAGATTCGGGTGTATTGGCAAAAGTCTACAGTCGCTATGGTAATTATTTGATCCCAATGGCATTTCCTGAAGGTTCTCCTACCCATCCCGCCTATGGTGCTGGACACGCTATTGTAGCCGGTGCTTGTGTGACGATTCTCAAAGCCTGGTTTGATGAATCTTGGCAGATTAAGAATCCAGTGGTTCCTAATGATGATGGTACTGAGCTAATTGCATATACTGGTGCTGATGCCGGACATCTCACTGTCGGTGGTGAATTGAACAAGGTTGCTGCTAACATTTCACTTGGTCGTGATGGTGCTGGTGTTCACTGGCGCACTGACTATACTGAGTCTGTCAGACTAGGTGAACAAATAGCGATTGGACTTCTGCAAGAGCAGTCACTTACCTACAATGAAGATAATTCCTTCACTTTGACTAAGTTCGATGGTAAGAAAGTAAAAATTTCTCGTGACGAGGTCAAGCACTTAATGAGTGACAACGACGACTAGTTATGGCAAAGTGCTGAGTGCTGTTATTGGGGTGTTTAATCTCTGCTGAGTAGAAACCAAGTAGAGGTGGGTTGATGAAAATTACTATTGGTAATTGAACATATATATAAACCCGCCCCTACATTAAGGTTTTCAGTCATCATTGGGGGTTACTATATTAGTTGCTGATTATCAATAACTAATCCTTACCCTGGGCGTAATCCGGGAGTATTCTTAGTAATTTATTCAACCGAGTTTATGGTTTTTTTTGCAGGCGAATTAATGTATTGTAGACCTGTCGTTTTAAGTTATTGTTATTTTGTAGCTCGACAGTAATTTTGTTAAACCGTTCAATACTCAGTCCATTATCTTCAACTATTTTTTGAGAGCGATTACAGTAAGTCACTGCGATATCTTGAGCTTGCCGTGGTAGGCTGTTCATGCTTTTAGGATCATTACAAATAATTTTGGGTATTTCTCCACCCCCAATGAGTTTTTTTATTTCATCAAAAGCCTGTTGACGCGGCGTTTCCATTGCTAACACAGCTTGAGCGTAGTTGGTTATGTCGTCAGTATTGTTAACGGCAGGTGTTTGAGCATCAGCCGGAGAAATGAAGGTCGTACTGGTGGTAACTAAACTAGCAGTTGTCAGAATACCGAAGAATAGACTTTGGGGAAATAGATATCGCAGGCTAGTTGGAAAAAATAAATTAGAAATTCTTTTCATAAAGTCTATGAGACAAAAGTATAGTAGGGATATGTTAATGGCTTTGAATTATTTTAGGCGCGAGAAGTTCCAGAGAATGGTCTGGTAACTAAATTTTTATATTTAATGTCTACTGCGCTGGCATACTTGACAAAGTTCTATGACTTTGGTTTGAAGTGCAGATACCTCAGTTGCTCCTTGCTTGAGACTGACTTCTAACTCTAACAGTAGTGGTAAGCAGTAGACTAGTTGCTGTACAGAAAGTGTTTTGATTTCTTGTTGTAAAAAGTAAATACGTTTGGGGTTGCTAATTTCGGCTAATTTGGCGATCGCTTGAGGATTGCGTTCCCCACTTTCCATCGCCATCTTGACTAATAACCAGGTACGAAACTGACCTATAAGAGTAGCAACTATCTTTAATCCCGGTTCGGCAACATTAATCAAGTCAGCCAAAATAGTTAGAGCTTTAGCTGTTTCTCCCATTCTAATCGCTGCCGCTAATTGTAAACTATTTTGAGTAGTATTTCTGACTAATTGTGTAATGGTATCTACGTCTAAAGGTTTACCGCTATCCGATGTATAAAGACGTAACTTTTCCATCTCGTTATACAGTAGCCGTGTATCATTACCTACAGCTTCGGCTAAAATTTCCGCCGTCCGGGGAGTCAGTTTTACTCCCACAGTTTGAGCCACTTGATTGACTGACTCTACCAATAGTTCTATCTTCCAAGGTGGGATCAGGGGAAATTCTCGAAATTCGTTGGCGGATTTTTTCAGTAATTTGGTAGATTTCAGGCGTTCATCTGGTTTGTTGCGAGTGGTGAGTAATAACCAGGAGTTTTCGGGAATGACTGACAGGGTGCGCGTCAGTTCGGCTAAGATATTGTCTGGGCAGTGCTGACAAAGGGTGGTATTAATTAGCCACACCAAGCGTCCACCAGCGCCAAAGGGTGGTGTCATCACTTCATTTAAACCCGCGATCGCTGCGTCGGTTTGGTCTGGGGATAAAGATGTATAGTTAAAACTTGTCCAAAGAGGATCGAGGATGCGATCGCGTAATGCTGTAACGGCTTTTTCAATGGCAAAATCATCCTCACCCCAGTAAACATAGATTGGCATAGATGAACCTCATAGCAGCTGCGGGTACAAATAAATTTCCAAAAGATATTATCCTAGAATTACCCGACATTAATATTAACAGTCAGATTTATGAGTACATCACAAACAGTACAACAATTACAAGCTGAATGGATAACACCAGAAAATTTTCGGCGGTATGGACAAGTAATTTCTGCTAGTGAAGATGGCAAAATTTATGATGCTGAAGATGCCCAATTAAATCTCAAAAATGGCACACCGCGATTTTATATTATGAGGCTAGAAAAGCGGGGGCGGAGGTTTAATAAAATTACTCGTCATTTGCAATGTACCCAATGTTTAGGTTCTTTAGCAGGAAAAGATTGGTTAATTGCAGTTTGTCCTCCTCATAATGACTTAAGTGAACCAGTATTAGCAGAGATTTCAGCTTTCCGCATACCAGGAAATTGCTTTATCAAGTTAAATGAAGGTACTTGGCACGCTGGCCCTTATTTTGAGCATGAAGTTGTAGATTTTTATAATTTAGAACTTGCTAATACTAATGTAGTAGATCATTTCACTCATGATTTTTTCCAAAGTCATCAATTAGAGTTGGAAATGGTAACTTGATTTTGCTTTTAATTAATGAAGCAGGGCGTATATGCTTTAACAAGCGTAACAAATCGTTATCCAAAAAACCACTTTCATAATAGATAAGTTAAACAATATGAAAGACTAAAGGCAAACATAGCAAAAATCACTGGAACCACAGTGCTAAGTTCCAGTTGGCGATTATTGGCTATTTTCCATAAAGACATCATAATAGTTACAGGCCAGAAAATAGTTGTGATCACAAACATCACAAAAGATAAAAATTGCTCCTCTGGGCTAGAAATAGGATGACGCAAGGAAAACTTTAGCCAATGAATGAAAAAATAGCAGGTCATCAGCAAATAGCTAATCAGTAAACTTAATTGCAACTGATTCATTTTTAGCACTCCTTATAATTAATTCCACACAGATTAATAAAGTTATTATATTGTTTGATTACCAAATATCCAGCTAAACATAACCTGGATTTTGGTTTTACTGATGTAACCCTAATATTTTTTAACTATATAAATATGATACACAACTAGTAAACACATAAAACAGTGTTTATGCTTAACTTGGATGGAAATTTAGTTAGGTGGTAATTATCACACATCTGTGAATCAATTAATTTACATTAATTCATGAAGAAATAAATGTTACAAGATTGGAAAATTTAGTAATTTCATATACAGGATAACTGATACTTGAAAGAATGCAAATGCAGTCAGCTTGTGTCAATTTTTTGTATTTACGCCAAAGGTAAGCAAAAACGAAAAGTGCTACCAATTCCCAGTTCGCTTTCTACATAAATTTTACCGTTTTGCAGTTCCACTAAACGACGGGTGATAGTTAAACCAATACCAGTACCACCAGAATTGCGATCGCGTGATTGGTCAGCCCGCCAAAACCGTTCAAATACATGGGGTAAATCCTCGGAGGAAATGCCAAGACCTGTATCAATAACAGCAATCCAAAGTTGAGATACTGCAACAGAAACACGAATAGTAATTGCACCTTTGACAGTATAACGGATAGCATTACCCAGTAAATTGACTAACACCTGTTCTGTCCGGTCAATATCTGCCAATACCAAAGGTAATTGGTCAGGACATTCCCAGCTTAAAACCGGGCCATCTTCTAACAGCTGGTCACTAAATTTTTCCACCAATGACTCTAATAAAGGCCATAAATTCACAGGTTGAATATTAATTGGCAAATAACCAGCTTCTGCCTTAGATAATTCTTGTAAATCGTTAACTAATCTCTCTAAACGCTTTGTTTCCTTAGCCAATCGGCGATAAATCTCAGGCGATGGTTCTATTTCACCATCAGCGAGTTCTTCTAAATAACCCCGCACAACCGTTAATGGTGTCCGCAGTTCATGAGTCATATCACCAATTAATTCTCGCCGTCGTGCTTCCACCCCTTCTAAACTAGCCGCCATCTGATTAAAACTAGTCCCCAGGCGATGCAGTTCGGGAATATCAGATAAAGGTAATCGCGCCTCTAGCTGACCAGAGGCAAACTTTTGAGTGATTTGTTCCATCTCTGTCAACCGCAGCATAATTCGTTTGGATACCCAATAACTCAAGCCTCCCGCAGCAGTACTACCAAAGACAACAGACCAAATTGTGCTACGCCGCCAAGCAGTTTCAAATCCTTGCACTAATTCAGTCCGAATATTAATTAATCTCATACCCCGACTTTCTAACCTCTGCAAGTGCAGGAAAAAAAAGCGGGGAGAAGAGATCCCACTAATGATTACCAGACTAAGCAAGCCCACAATCATCACTACAAGGTGGGATAAAAACAGACGCGATGCCAGAGGCAAAGACTTTGACCAACGCCAGCCCATGCCATTTTCCTCACGCTACAGGGTATCTTCAAACTTATACCCTACCCCAACCACAGTTTTAATAAAAGTGGGACTAGCGGGATCAGGTTCAACTTTTTTCCGCAATCTTGCTACATGAGTATCTACAACCCGTTCATCACCAAAAAAATCATCACCCCAAAGTTTATCAATTAGTTGAGTCCGGTTCCAAACTCGACCAGGATTACTGACAAAGGTGTTTAATAAATTAAATTCTAAAGTAGTTAAGTCTAAAGTTTCAGCAGGTTGGGAATTAATCTGCCGTATCGCAGTGTGCTGGTCTAAATCAATCACAAAGTGTTGAGTTCGATTTACCTGATGCTGTCCCCCTTGACGGAGACTACGCCGTAATAATGCCCGAACCCTAGCAATTAACTCTCTGGGACTGAAGGGTTTAACCATGTAGTCATCAGCACCAGTCGATAAACCAATCACCCGATCAATTTCCTCACCCCTAGCTGTCAGCATCAAAATATAAGGATCTTTTGCACCTGGTTGTTGGCGAATCCGCGCACACACTTCCAGCCCATCCAATCCCGGAATCATTAAGTCGAGGATAATTAAATCTGGTGGTTGTTCCTGAAACATTTGTAAAGCGTTGATCCCATCGCGGCTAATACGACAGTCAAACCCCTCTTTGTTTAAAGAATGTTGGATTAACTGAGAAATTTCCAGTTCATCTTCAACAATTAAAATATCCATCTCATTAGGATTTAATAAAAAAATACGCAGAGTAATTCCCTAATTTGCCATTCTACTCTATTAAACTGATACAAGTAGGTAGGCAGTAATCAATATCAAATTGGCTCAATTGGAGATTTACAGCTTGGAATTAGACAGTACCCGATAACTATAGCCGATATGGGAATCTTTCTGAATGTATTGTTTAATCCTATCGAGGTCAATGAACTCATCAGCAACATCAATCAAACTGTCGCTAGTCAATGCCCGCAAACTGACAACTTCAACACGAGAACCTGTAGCGCTGACAGCATTAACAGCATAAGCTAAATCTCTATCTCCACTCACTAAAATTGCGGTATCATAGTAAGGAGCTAGGGTAATCATATCCACAGCAATTTCTACATTCAAATTGTGTTTTTTGGTATGGTCTGCCAATTGAACTTCTTTGGTAACTACACGATAACCATTGCGACGCATCCAAAAGAGAAAACCTTGTTGTTTTTCATTCGGGCGTGGACGTGCAGCATTTGGTCTGGAGGTATCAATAGCAGTATAAAAGAAAGCACGTAACAACCGTGAACCCCCAGTTAAATGGCAAAGTAGTTTGAGATAGTCGATTTCAATACCAAGTTGTAAGGCTGTATGAAATAGACTTACGCCATCAATAAAAATAGCGACTCGACCACGATTTTCTAGTTTTAACGAGGAACTATGAGATAAAGGTTCACGTTTTTGGGGATTTTCATGTTTTGTAGCATTTTTTATCAAGTTTTTTCTTGGTGGATGAGGTTGTTCCTCTGGGTGTTTATAGACATTTTCCGCTTTGGTAAAATTAGTGGTACTCATTGACTCCTCTAGATTTTAAATCTGGAAACGCTTTTGGGTAAATTGTCAATAGGTAGTTTTTGCGGATTGGTGATCCTAGTACAGCACGGCGTAAATCGCATAATCATGAGTAATCAATAAAAAGCTGATTCTATAAGCTTTTTGACTTTTGACTTTTGATTTTTGACGAACGCCTGGCGGTAATAGCCGCAAATAAACTCAAATTGTGGTAATTGTAGAGATTCCCAAATATAACGCCCCAAGGAGTTGATTAACTCTTGTTTAGGCAGGTTTTACGCAATCTTTCCTTTGCCTACTTCTTGTCATAACTTGGGTGAAAGCAGCTGCGGTGTGATGGTAGAAGTAAGGGTAAACCTTTGGCAGTTAGTTTTATTGTACATTGCTATTGAAAAATCCTTCATTAAGGCAATCTTTGTATATTCATCTAGTGATATTTACCACTAATTTTTGGTTGAAAGTTATCAAAACAAAATATTATTTATTAATTAATTTTTCATACAACAAAAAGAGAATATTTCCAGAGCAACAAACACTCCGTATCTTAGTTTGGACGGTATTAGACATTGGCTACTAGCGGTAATTACCGTTTAATCCGGAAGTTTGTCGGGACATAAATGTTTTAGTTTTTACATGAAAATTGTATCTAAGAATTAGGTCATTAATAATTTCTGCTAATTGCTATTGAAAAATCTCTTAACTTATAGAAGGGTGTCTTGGTCAACTACTCAAAGTTAAATTTGGTTTAAATAAAACTTAAGGTTGGGTTTTAGAGAAGTTAATAATTTTAATTTTAAAAAATATTCTGTGTTCTCATCCCCAGGGATTGATAAATTTATCAAAAAAATACCCCCAGTAGATAGCCAACTAACTGAGGGATTCTGCAAGACGGTATGTCGCATAAAGATATTTGTGAAACTCAGAATACCAACACAGCGATCAGAAAATATGCCAAATTGCCAAATTGTATTTTTTTACCAAGAATTTTCAGTCTCTGGGTAGATTATCTAATTCATTTTGGGGAATGAGCCATGAAACCGAAACTACCTTTAAGATCGTAAAGGGATCTTTCGTAGCTTAGACATGAAACGCATTGTCTTGATTGCTGGATTTGAATCGTTTAACGCTGACTTGTACAGAAAAGTGGCCCAGTTGGCGAAATCGCGCTGTCCTGATTTGGATATTCGGGTGTTTAGCGATCGCCATATTACCAGTCAGCGCAGCGAAGTAGAAACAGCACTCGATGGCGCGGATGTATTTTTTGGTAGTTTAATATTTGATTATGACCAGGTTTTGTGGTTGCGCGATCGCATTGCCCAAATTCCCATCCGTCTAGTATTCGAGTCAGCCTTAGAACTGATGAGTTTAACCAAATTGGGTAACTTTGCCATTGGCGACAAACCCAAAGGAATGCCCAAACCCATTAAATTCATCCTCGATAAATTCAGCAAGGGACGGGAAGAAGACAAACTTGCTGGTTATATTAGTTTCTTAAAAACCGGTCCCAAACTCCTCAAATTCATCCCAGGGCAGAAAGTCCAAGATTTACGCAACTGGTTAATTATCTATGGATACTGGAACGCTGGCGGTTTTGAAAACGTTGCCGCATTATTCTGGATATTAGCCGAAAAATACTTAGATTTAACAGTCGGTGATATTCCCCCACCCATTGAAACCCCCAACATGGGATTACTGCATCCCAACTATCAAGGCTTTTTTACATCCCCCCGTGAATATTTGAAGTGGTATCTTGTGGGGCAGTCGTCTCGGCTGCCATCCTTATCAAAGGGCGGGCAAGATGCCTTATTCTCAAAACCTGTAGTGGGGATTTTACTCTACCGCAAGCACGTTATTACTAAACAACCATACATTCTCCAACTGATTCATCGTTTTGAAGCAGCCGGGTTAATTCCCCTACCCATATTTATTAATGGTGTAGAAGGACACGTAGCGGTAAGAGATTGGATGACCACCGACCACGAAACCCACCAACGACAAAAAGGTAATATTGAAACTCTCTCACTTTCAGATCAAGCCGTCCAAGTAGATGCAATTGTTTCTACCATTGGGTTTCCTCTCGTTGGTGGTCCGGCTGGTTCAATGGAAGCAGGGCGACAAGTGGAAGTAGCGAAACGCATCTTAGCGGCTAAGAATGTACCCTATATAGTAGCCGCACCCCTGCTAATTCAAGATATTCATTCATGGACACGTCAAGGTATAGGTGGACTGCAAAGTGTTGTATTGTATGCCTTACCTGAACTCGATGGGGCAATTGATACCATTCCCCTGGGCGGTTTAGTAGGTGAACAGATTTATCTAGTTCCCGAACGAGTCCAGCGTTTAATTAGTAGAGTCAAAAATTGGATTGCTTTACGCCAAAAGTCAGCATCAGAACGCAAGATAGCGATTATTTTATATGGATTTCCCCCTGGATATGGGGCTGTAGGGACTGCGGCTTTATTGAATGTTCCCCGGAGTCTAATTAAGTTTCTCCACGCCCTCAAAGACCAAGGTTATCAGGTTGGTGAGATTCCTGAAGATGGGGAAGAATTAATACGTCAGGTGAAAGCAGCAGATGAAGAAATGGAAACATGGGAAAAAAATAAGCCTTTTCCCACATCTGCGAATACTGTACATTTCCGGAAGTTAGAAAAATGGTTAGGATATCTGCTAACTTCCCGCATTGAAAAACAATGGAAGTCTTTAACGGGAACTGGAATTAAAACTTATGGGGAGGAGTTACATATTGGTGGTGTGCAGTTGGGTAATGTCTGGATTGGTGTCCAACCACCTTTGGGTATACAAGGGGACCCGATGCGGTTAATGTTTGAACGAGATTTAACTCCTCATCCTCAATATGCAGCTTTCTATAAATGGTTACAAAATGATTTTGCGGCTGATGCTGTGGTTCATTTTGGGATGCACGGGACTGTAGAATGGTTGCCTGGTTCACCGTTGGGTAATACTGGTTATTCTTGGTCGGATATTCTCCTGGGTAATTTGCCTAATCTCTATATATATGCAGCGAATAATCCTTCTGAGTCGATTTTGGCGAAGCGTCGCGGTTATGGGGTGTTAATTTCTCACAATGTCCCCCCTTATGGTCGGGCTGGTTTATATAAGGAGTTGCTGTCTTTGCGGGATTTGATTTCGGAGTATCGTGAAGATCCGCAGAAGAATTATCTGTTGAAAGAGGTTATTTGTAAGAAGATTGTTGATTCTGGTTTGGATGCTGATTGTCCTTTTGATGATGCTAAACGTTTGGGGATTGCTTTTAGTCCTGAGAATGTGCGAATGTTTAGCGATCGCGCTTTTGATGATTATTTGGTGAAGTTGTACGCATATTTGCAGGTGTTGGAGAATCGTCTGTTTTCTTCGGGTTTGCATATTTTGGGGGAACCGCCGAATCAGGAGGAGTTGGCTGGGTATTTGGATGCTTATTTTGGGGAAGAGAACGTTCGCGAAGCGTGCGCGCAGCGCATACCACAGAGGCGTAGAGAACACAGAGAGGAGGAAGAGTTGGTTAGTGGTTTGTTGATGCAATGTACTGATGAGTTGGGGAGTTTGTTGCGGGGGTTGAATGGTGAGTATATTTTGCCTGCGCCTGGGGGTGATTTGTTACGGGATGGGGCTGGGGTGTTACCTACGGGAAGGAATATTCACGCTTTAGATCCCTATAGAATGCCTTCTCCGGCGGCTTTTGCACGGGGACGGGAGGTTGGTCGGAAAGTTATCGCCCAGCATTTGGCTGAACATGGGACGTATCCCGAAACGGTGGCGGTGATGTTATGGGGTCTGGATGCGATTAAGACTAAGGGTGAGTCTCTGGGGATTCTTTTGGAGTTGGTGGGGGCTGAACCTGTGAAGGAGGGGACTGGGCGGATTGTGCGTTATCAGTTGCAGCCTTTGTCTGAGGTGGGACATCCTAGAATTGATATTTTGGGGAATTTGTCGGGGATTTTCCGCGATAGTTTTGTGAATATTATCGAATTATTAGATGATTTGTTTCAACGGGCGGCTGATGCTGATGAACCGGAAGACCAGAATTTTATTAGAAAACACGCTTTAGCTTTACAGGCGCAAGGTGTGGAAAACAGTTCGGCGAGATTGTTTTCTAATCCGGCGGGTGATTTCGGTTCTTTGGTAAATGATCAGGTGGTTGATGGTAATTGGGAATCTGGGGAAGAATTAGGCAATACTTGGCAAGGTCGGAATGTCTTTAGCTATGGTAGACAAGATAAGGGTCAAGCTAGACCGGAGATTTTAAATACTTTATTAAAAACAAGCGATCGCATTGTTCAAGAAATCGATTCTGTAGAATATGGTTTAACGGATATTCAAGAATATTACGCTAATACTGGCGGTTTGAAAAAGGCGGCAGAAATGCAACGGGGTAAGAAGGTGACAACCAGTTTTGTGGAAAGTTTCTCGAAGGATACCACACCCCGCAATTTAGATGATTTACTCCGAATGGAATACCGCAGTAAGTTAGTCAATCCCAAATGGGCGCAAGCTATGGCGAATCAAGGTTCTGGTGGTGCGTTTGAAATTTCCCAAAGGATGACGGCGTTAATTGGTTGGGGTGGGACTGCTGATTTTCAAGATGATTGGGTTTATGACCAAGCGGCTGATACTTATGCTTTAGATGCAGAGATGGCGGAGAAGTTACGCAAAGCGAATCCTGAAGCTTTTCGCAATATTTTAAGCCGAATGATTGAGGCACATGGGCGGGGTATTTGGCAAGCTGATGCAGATAAGTTGGATAAGTTGCGTCGGTTATATGATTTGACTGATGAACAATTGGAAGGTGTGACGGTTTAAATGGGAAATATGGATTGGTGTCACGCAAAGGCGCAAAGAAGAAGAGTTAAGGAGAAATGTTTTAAAAGGCGAATATAATTCGCTACTACACAAGCAAAGTCCACCTGCGTGGACTAATGAAAAAATCAAGGTCTTTATTTTTAACCCGCGTAGGCGGGTTTGGTCTGTATAGCCGCGACTTCTAGTCGCCAGGGCTATTAATAAATTAGACTTTACAAACATCCTATTAGAAGAGTTCTACGATGTGATTTTTCAGCTTTTCAATTAACTGTTCTTTATCCACTTTGTTATCGGCAACCTGTGTTGTTAATTTTTCAGCTTCTTCTGGTGTCATATCCAGTTCGTAATCATTCTGGTTCAAGAAGGCTACCAAGACACCGTAGCCAGTTCGTTTATTGCCATCTACGAAAGCATGATTTTTAATGATGTGAAATAAATATGCTGCTCCTTGCTCAACAATTGTAGGATATAAAAGTTCTCCACCATAAGTTGCTTGAGGTTGGGCAATAGCAGAATCTAGTAAGCCTTCATCGCGTATACCACATAAGCCACCATATTGGATGATAAGCTTATTCTGTATATTTAACACATCTTCTTTTTCAACTAATTTAGGACTATGCAAGATTTTTATACACCTGATCCCATTTTTTCATTGATGCCAAAAACGTCAGCATCGTTTCAGATTCTTGGGGTGTGATGTCTCCTAAGTCTAATTCATTAATTTCTTCTTCAGATAATGCGTTTGTTCTTAAACTAGCTTGAATTAAGGATTGGATTAGATATTTTAGGGATTCTAGTATAATATAAAACTCCTCATCTTGATCAGGCTCATTTCCAGCTTCAAGTATTAATTTTTTGTAGACATTGATAAAATCATAAGTCATTATTTTAAATACTTCTTTCCTATCTTTATTCAAGAGTAAATCCCAGTATTGATCTGCAATTTCTTTGTGCAAAAAATTTATTTTAACACAAAGCAAAACTGCTAATTCATTTTGTTTAGTTTTATCATTTAATCTATGATGTAATTTATTAACTTTATCGAGTTTGTCCTGAAACTTTCTAAATTCTTCTCGGAGTTGAATCAAAGATATTTGCCTGCTGTTTGCTAGTTCAAGTATCTCTGCTGTTACTTCATCTTGAGGGTTAGCATCATTCAGACATCTCTCAAGTATTTCTAATTGTTCTTGAAAGATAGAAATTGTTTCTTGTGGCAGTATGAAGCTGTTTACCATAATTTATGTACCGGGTTGGTGAGGTTAGACGCTCCCCCTAAAATTACTTTACAACATTTCTTCCTTCTTCCTTTGCGACTTTGCGCCTTTGCGCGAAACAAAAAAATCTAAATTACCTATTATTCTTAGCTAATTGCACAACTGCGGCAACTAAAGTATCTGGTTCCACTGGCTTAGGGATGTGCATTTGAAAACCTGCCGCGATCGCCTGTTGTTGGTTAAACTCACCCGCAAATGCTGTGAGAGCGATCGCCGGCACTTGTCCACCTGTTTCCGGCGGTAAAACCCTCAATTTACGTAACAATTCATAGCCATCCATCTGGGGCATCCCAATATCACTAACTAAAATATCTGGCTGAGACTGGACTATAATTCTAAATGCTTCCCAGCCTGATGCGGCTTTAGTCACTTCTGCACCATACATTTTTAGCACAAAGGCGATAAAATCCCGCGAATCAGCATCATCATCCACAACTAAGATTTTCATACTATTTAAATCTAAAGTTGCTTCAGACAGTGGATTATTTGTTGATATATCTAATTCAAGGGAATTCTGGCGCAGATTCTCTCCGCTTTTACGCAATGGTAGTTTTACAGTAAAAATTGCTCCCTGTCCTTCACCTAAACTCCTAGCCTCAACAGTACCCCCATGTAACTCCACTAACTGCCTAACAATTGCTAGTCCTAAACCTAATCCACCAAACTTTCTAGTAATTGAACTATCTTCTTGACGAAAGTAATCAAATATGTATGGCAAAAATTCCGGGCTAATACCTTTGCCTGTATCACTAACTTGGATTTGAGCCATAGAATCACATTCCTCTAACCGGACTTCAACTTTCCCGCCGGGAGAGGTAAACTTAACAGCATTAGATAGAAGATTCCAGATAATTTGTTGTAAACGAGCCGAATCACCTGTAATTTCCCCGATATTCTCCTTCAAAATAGTTTGGATGGTAATTTCTTTAGCAGAAGCCGCTAAACTCACAGTATCTAACGCTGCGGTAATAATCTTTGCTAGATTCACACTAGATACATTTAAAGTTAATTTGCCCTGGAGGATACAAGAAACATCCAGCAAATCTTCAATCAGGTCAACCTGTAATTTAGCATTGCGTTCAATAGTTTCTATTGCTTGAGCCGTCTTAGCTTTGTCCAGCCTGCCAGTTTTCAACAGATGCACCCAACCCATAATCGGATTAAGGGGCGTTCGCAGTTCATGGGAAAGGACTGCAAGAAATTCATCTTTAATGCGATTGGCTTTTTCTGCTTCTGCACGTGCTGCTTGTTGTTGTTGCAAAGCACTCCATAGAGATGATTCTACCCGTTTATAATCATCAACATCAGTAGAAGAACCAAACCACTTAATAATCTCTCCTTTGTGATTACGTAAAGGAAAAGCTCTACCCAAATGCCAGCGATACTGCCCATCACTAGCACGACGGAAGCGGCATTCTATGTCAAAATTTTTACCTGTACTAACCGATTCATTCCAAGCATCTATGGTTATTTTCACATCTTCGGGGTGCAGTACAGCTTCCCAACCCCAACCTTGAGTTTGCTCCCAAGTCATGCCAGTATAGTCAAACCAGCGTTGGTTATAGTAGTCTATCCAGCCATCCGGCCGAGCCGTCCAAACAATTTGTGGCATAGTGTCTGCCAAAGTCCGGAAATTTAATTCGCTGGTTTTAAAAGCTTCTCTAGCTTGGATATGATCTGTAATATCAGTATTAGTACCGTACCATTTAATTATTTTTCCTTTTTGGTCACGCAAAGGCAGTGCTTGTCCTAAAATCCAACGATATTCCCCATTCTTAGAAAGCAAGCGAGTCTCTACCTCGTATTCGGAACCAGTTTGCACAGAGTGATTCCACACTTTTTTCACTCGTGCTAAATCTTCTGGATGTACAATATCACACCATCCATCAGTTTGCAGTTGTTTCAGTGACTTACCTGTAAAATCGCGCCATCTCTGGTTATAGTAATCCAATTCACCATTCGGTAATGCTGTCCATACCTGTTGCGGAATAGTTTCGGTCATCAACCGCAAGAGATATTCACTTTCTTGCAACGCCTGTTCTGAGCGATATTTCTCAATAGCCACACCTGCGAGGTGAGACGCACTCTCGATTAGTTTTTGCTCTGATGGTTGCGGAGTGCGTGGTGTAGAATAGTACAGCGCAAAGGTTCCTAAAACATTCCTTTGGCTATCTAAAATCGGCGCAGACCAACAAGCTTTGAGATTGTGAGGCAGTACCAAATCACGGTATTTTTCCCATTTTACATCGTTAGCAATATCTGAGACAATTACCGTTTTTTTAGTATAAGCAGCTGTGCCACAACTGCCGATATCTGCACCCACAGGCACACCATCTGCTAATGCTTGAATATATTTCTCTGGTAGGCTGGAACCGACAGTCAGATGTAATTTAGTTTGCGATTCATCTAGTAACATAATCGAGCAAAAAACTTGATTTAACCTAGCCTCAATAGATTGGGTTAAATTTATCAACACTTCCTGGAGAGGTACACCTGTCGCAATCAATTCTAAAATCTTATTTTGCAGCGATAAGAGGGCTTCATTTTGCTTACAACGAGTCACATTCTGCTGTAGCATCATGCCCGCAAAAATTTTTCCTTGCTGGTTGTGAACAGGAACAGTATAAGTTTCGTAGATTTGATTTTGATAAGCGATTTCTTGAATGGTAGTTTTACCTAATAAAGCATCACGATACAAAGGTTCTATGACTTGGCAAGTTTCTTTAGGAAAGACTTTCCCAACAGTTTTGCCAATCATGGAATCAGCTTCTAATCCCATCACTGCTAACTCAGTACCTTCACATATTAAATAACATAAATTGTGGTCAAATAAGTAAACAGCACCATTGGGGATATGCTGCATCAGGGTGCGGTAAAGTATTTCTCGTTCAGCTAAAATGGCATTAGCTGGTAGTAGCTGTTGTTTAATTTTTGGCTGATAGACACTAATAAATAATTGTTTATTGATTTCAATAGCAGCATCACTACTAAATTGTTGGTTTTTAATTTCAGTAATATCGATAAATGTCGTGACAACAGCATAGGGTACAGCTTGATTAGCTGGAAATAAAGGCTGGCAATTTAACAATAACCAACCTAATGTACCAGTGGGTCTATAAAAACCAATCACAATATTTTGACATGGCTGCTGTGTTTGGAGAGTAACTATAGCCGGATGAGTTGCTGGTGTCACAACTGACCCATCTTCATGAATCATTTGCCAGGGAGGTTCAAAAAACGTTTTTCCTAAAATTTGTTGTGTCTGATAACCCAAAATTTTCTCGGCAGCAGAATTACAGGCTTGTATAGTTGTGTCAGCCAACTGAAAAATCATGCCCTCTTCTTGAGTAGAACTAATTACTAACTCGTTTTTTTGACTTTCTTCTAGAAATTTTATTTCTTGTGAATGTAAAGGATTAATAGCTACATTTAATTGCTCTAACTCCGTATTTTGTTGTGGCAATGATAGCTCGGCAATATTTGGCTGCTGGGAATTTTCTTGGTTTGGCATTATATCAAATTTCAGAATTTAAACTAATTTTTGCGAAACCTCGTATTGATTTAGGTAAGATATTTTTTGAAGTAATTTAATCTAAGTTAATATAAATTTATTTACAGCAGATTTAATTTTTTAGAGGTACACTAAGGCTGTTTAGGATTAATATTTGTAGCTCATCTACCTGTAAACTGCTGTATCCTGCGATTACTATACAATTAATTTATAGAATAATGGCATCGCTGATACTCATATTTTAGCCCATACTCAAGCCTGAATGTAGGAAATTTTTCTTTATTTGTGTAAACTCTATACTTCACGTTTTAGGTTTATTCTTGACATTTTAATGGGGTTTACAAGGGGTTTTTTCTGCCAAATGAGGATTCAAGAGTTTAAGCTGCTAATCTATTTGAGATATCTCAGAATGCAAATTTTGTGAAGATAATTTACGCTCACAGTTAGCAAAATTACAAATCTCCAAGAAGCAAGAACCACAAGCAGCAATGATGAGTAAAATTCTTTGTTTTCAGTCAATTACGAATAAAAATCCATCAAACTTGTGCGGGCAAGATGTCCACGCCACAATAAAATTTATTTCGATAATTGAAAGATGTTATGCCTCTAGTCTAATAGTACACTCTGCGCCCAGGCGATCGCTTGTTCTGGAGTCGAGATTTTACCCTCAGCTTGGGCTACAGCAATTTCTGTTAATAATTCGCCCAACTTTGGCGAAGGTGAAATATTTAATGCTATTATTAGTTCGTCGCCACTTACTAGTTGAGTGGGGTGAGCAACCAGATCATCAGGGTTCAGGTAGCGGCTGATTAATGGTGCGTAGAAGCGTAGCGACTGGTCGCCAGATATCGCCGATACCAAATTATCATCTACTAAGGCTAAGATTATTGTAGCCGCAAATACATTTCCCACTGCTTGGAAGAAAAAATACTGTTCTCGCACAGACATATTAGCTGATTTTAGCTGCGGAACCAGTTTAAGGGCGGTGGTGACAGCTTTAATTTCCGCACGGCTATAAGTTAGTGCTTGCAGTTCTCGTTCTGCAACTTCTGAACTAGGGTGAACCAGATAAGCCAGTTTAGCAATACCTAACCAGGTAGTTTTTACTGTGTCGCGGACAGACTTTTGCAGTTCTGCACTCAGTTGCGGCCAGTTTTGGGCAATTAAAGCGGCTACTGTTTCCAGTTTTGCTAGTTTTTCCCAGCTTTGGGTAGTTGCATTTGGAAAGAAAGGGGTAAGTAAACTATTTTCTGCGGCTTTTTTTAGCCAGAATGTACCTTGAGAATTTGCTAACAAATAACCAATTTCTACCCGCACTCGTTCAGCAGCGACTGTGGTGATATGTGATGCCAAAGTCTGAATTGTTGCTTGGGTAGTTGGATCAATGGTAAAACCAAGTTGGGCAGCTTGACGATATGCCCGCATTAATCGCAGAGGGTCGTCTTGGAGGTTTGCTGCTGATACCATTCTTAATATACCCTGTTCTAAATCAGCCCGACCTTGTAACGGGTCGATGATTTCTGCGGTATGGGGATTATAAGCGATCGCATTAATTGTAAAATCTCTTCTATGCAAATCAGTCTCTAAACTATCGCCTTCCTGTTGGGCAAAATCAACTGTAGCTTCGGGAAAAACCACACGGGCGATTTGTCTTTCAGGGTCGAGTAGCACAAAACCAGCATGATAATGAAGAGCGATCGCCTCAGCCACTGCCACCGCCCCAGAGGGTATAATAAAATCCAAATCCAAATATTCACGAGTTCTACCCAAAAGGGCATCACGTACCGCACCACCGACAATATAAGCAGATTGCGGCAACCATTCCCAGCCAAAAGGCCAATTTTCAGGAACTAGAGTAGGATATATCAAATCGCGCATTGTGATAAAAATCAACCCAATAACTAGTGAATAAAAATTGAGCTTAAGTTACATTAACAATAAAGAAAGGTTTTTGGAGACAGTTCTATTATGTGTATTTGCGTGAACTGCCACTATGTAGACCGTTGTGAAACCTACCACGCCGTAGAAGCACAACACCAACAGCCCCATTTAACCCAAAATCCCACCTTCGACCCGAATGAACCCTCCATTAACGTCAACATCCGCACAAGCGGGGAAATGATTGAAATGGAATGGGACGTTGTGGGTTGTCTCAGTTTCAAACAGGAAACGGGTAAATGGTCGAAATTGCGTCCTGGTGAACTAGTACCCACCTGATGAAAACTAATTGTTGTCTATTCAAAGCGGCTACTGCTATTCCTGTAGTAGTCGTAAACTCTATAGTAAACTTCTCCCCTTCTCCCCTTGGCGTACTTGGCGACTTGGCGGTTCGATAATCCATACGACCTAAATAAAGCCACGATTATATGATTGAATAAATAAAACACCCACAAATCATCAACATTTAAATTAACCTTGACCCCAGAACCACAAAACCTTGCATCCCAAAAATACGCCATCTCACTACACACCACAACTCCCGAACTGGGGTTGGCTATCAGTAATTTTGCTGGTGAAACTCGCGCTGATACTTGGGATTTGGGGCGCGATTTATCTAGCTACGTACATCAATATTTAAAAGAATTTATCAAACCTCAAACCTGGGCAGATGTAGCATTTATCGCCGTAGCTAAAGGACCCGGTGGTTTTACAGGGACTCGTATTGGTGTAGTCATTGCCCGCACCTTGGGACAACAGTTAAATATACCCGTATTTACCATTTCCACCTTAGCAGCAGTAGCCTGGGCGAACAAAGGTCAAAATCAATCAAAACCAGCAGTTATAGCCGTAGAAATGGCAGGACAACGAGGAAAAGTTTTCGGTGGTATTTACCAAATATCTGTTGATAACTTCAGCATCAAAGCCTTATTACCAGATACCGTATTTACACCAGAAGCATGGCAAGAAACCTTAGCCAATTGGCACAGTGAATATCAACTAATTAAAGCCACATCTGGTTTAGCTGCAACAGTTAGTTGTATTTTGGAACTGGCTTATTTAGATTGGCAACAAGGTAAACATCCTCATTGGTTCGAGGCACTACCATATTATGGCCAGCATCCGGTAGATATTTAAGCATCGACTTTCGACCCAATGAAACCGAACAAGTTTCATTCTGTGGCTTAAGAAATATGCCAGCACCAATCAAAGCCACTAAAATTGGTACAGCGACATACTGAATATACCATCTGATATTTCCAGGTTGAGAGATAGCATCTTTGAAGATTGCACCTCGATTTTTTAGTATCCGCTTGATATCTTCAGTTAAACCCTCACAACTTTCAAATACTGCATTTTCTACCTTGACATCATTAAAGATGGTGTCATTAAGCTTAACTTTTTTGAGAGTAGCATATCGTAAATCTGAACCAGTTAAATTTGCCCCAGATAGATTAGCTTGACACAAGTTAGCCCCATTGAGCTTGGCATTATGCAATTTAGCCCCACACAAACTAGCACCCGTTAAATCTGCACCACATAGTTGTGTATTCTTGAAATTGGCTCCATTTAAATTACAATAACTTAAATTACAGCCATTGAGTTTAGTTTCCATAAATAAGTTGTGACTGAAGTTGTAGTTGCTGAGATCGTGGTAGCTTAAATCTTGCTGGGAAAAGTCATTATTTGCAGAGTTGTTAGCAATTAAATTCATAATTTTTCCCTCATCTAAATAGTAGACTTAATTAAATAGGACTTACGTAACTGGCATATTATTTTAAGTTCGTAGTGAGGACTTTAGTCCTCAAAATCAGGGCTAAAGCCCTTACTACAAGCAGAAAATTTTTATTTTTTGTGGCACTTGCGTAAATCCTGTTAAAGAGCAGATGCTAACCACGTCTTTGTATAGCAACAAATAAATTTTGGTTATTAATGCTAAAGCAAATCAACGAGAAGATTCATAGATAATGGCAACTGCAAATAAACAGAATATAGAAACTGCAATGCGGAAAAGCCATGCCCATATACTTGGATATAACAGCATTTGCACCACTTGAGAAACTCCAAAAACTCTAGATATGACAAATGCGATCGCAAAACCCAGCAGAGTCAATAAAAAATATTTCAACCCTTTGCAAGCCAAATAAAATAAATAACCACTGCCATTATTTAGTTTGTTTTTCATGATTTTTACCTTGGGAAAATAAGAACATAAAATCGAATTACTCTCAACCACACTAATTTGCAACTTTTAGTTTATAAAAATGAGATTCTTGTCTTAACTAATGCCAACAAAAAAGCTGGCCAGTGACATCCCACTACAACCAGCTTTTGTGATTAAGTTCTAATCCTCCCAGCTTATTTATAAACTAAATTTTTAATTATTTCATTTAGTTGCAGCAAAGGACTAAAGTCCTTACTACAAACGTTGAATTATTTCTGCTGCTCTACTTATCTGTCCCCATACAAACTCGGTAAGAAGGGCTAACCGTGGCAATAAATGCTCTGGTGTCGGGATATTCTAGGTTAATTACACCATAGCCACGCCCCAAAGATAGAGCTGTTAGGGCGGCTTGAAAAAATCGTGATGGACAGCTAAACTCTTTACTTTCGATGACACGCATCAATGTGTCAAGTGACGTTGGTAAGGAATTCTCAAGTGCAAAGTATTCTAGCTGTTTCTTAGAAAAATGAAAGCTTTTGACATTCGGAACCACTAAATTAAGGTGATTTCCGTCTACAGTTCTTACGGTGCAATTGAACGGACAACCCGGACTAGGCATAATTTTAACTAACTCCGTGATTTCCCTTATGTCCATAAAGCCTTAGCCTCCTCTGGTACGAGTGTGCCTGCGTTTATCTCCGTGTTTACTCAGATGATAAACGTATGTCGCTTTATCTGTCAAGCTAATGTCTGTCTAAAGTTATTTTAACGTCTGTTTATTGTCGTAGTATAATGGTTGATGCCGTGATAAAACCAATGAAAAGCTTACCCAATAGACTTTTGATTGGTTGCAAGTGGTGAACCAGCACTGCTTTAGAGTTTCCCTGAGTCAGCAGATAGCTATGCTTACCGCCCTGACAGTTTACTAAAAAAAATTTCGGATGGAGTCACTATGGCAAAGCCTACATTACAAGCTTCGTTGGCAGGAATCCAAATCATCAAAGAATCCCTAACCAAGCAGGGATTAACACAAAAAATGCTCGCCGATAGGTTAGAACTTCATCGTTCCGTCATTAGTGCCTTACTGAACGGCAAACCAATTCTATTAGATAACTTTCTCCAAATCAGTGCTGCTTTGGGTTTTGACCAAGACTGGTATAAACTTACGACACCAGCAGTCGAGGTTAATCAAAATCCAATTGATTCGAGCCATCAAAATGAGGTCGATATTGCACCTTTGGTAAAACAAGTCCGCCGTAACATCAAAGAGATTACTCAAGAATGGTGCGGCACAATGCGCGTATTAGATATGTCGCAACCAATACAAATAAATCAAATATATACAGATGTTAATATTTTAGAAAAGCTAACTGCTCACAGACGCAAGACAATTAAAGAATTACTGGCAGAGTCTAATTTAGAAGACTTGGAAAGATTTGGATTAGGTAGAGTCACTGAAGAACGAGTTCCGGGTGAAAGTGCAGTTACCAAATATAAAAAGCTGATTGTTTTAGGTAAGCCTGGAGCCGGAAAAACTACTTTTCTCAAGTATTTAGCTCTTCAGTGTAACGAAGGATTATTTATGCCCAATTTTGTGCCGATTTTTATTAATCTTAAGTATTTTGCTGAATCTCCTAATTCTCCTGCTTTGTTAGAGTATATGGGACAAATATTTGCTGAATGTGGAATCAATTTTGAGCAGATTCAAGAACTCTTTGTACACAAATCAGTTTTAGTACTATTGGATGGATTAGATGAGGTAAAAAACGAACATTACGAAAGAACATTAAATGAAATTAGGAATTTATCTCGGATATATTATGATAACTATTTTATTATTACTTGCAGAATAGCTGCTAAAGAATACTCTTATGATGTATTAGATAAATTTGCTGAGGTTGAATTAGCAAATTTTAATGAAGAACAAATTCAAATATTTATTTCTCAATGGTTGGAATCTAAAAATAAAAGTCTGATTTCAGCAGAAGAGTTAGTTAAAGCTTTAAAAAAGAATAACCGCTTATCTCAATTGGCAGTAACACCTTTATTGCTAACCTTAATTTGTTTAGTGTTTGAGGAAAAATGTAATTTTCCTAATAACCGTTGCGAATTATATACAGAAGGAATTGAGATTCTTCTCAATAAATGGGATGCTAAACGAGGAATCCAACGCGAGCAAGTTTATCAAGAACTTTCTTTGCAAAGGAAAAAAGATTTGTTAAGTTATATAGCTTTCAAGACTTTCCAAGAAAAAGAATTTTTCTTCTCGAAAAAAGAAGCCAAACTTTATATTAAAGAATATATCCAAAATCTCAGTATTAATGCTGACCGAGAACCAGAAGCTTTACAATTAGATAGTGAGGCAATTTTACAAGCTATTGAAGCACAACATGGACTTTTAGTAGAAAGAGCTAAAGGAATTTATTCTTTTTCTCACTTAACTTTTCATGAGTATTTTGTTGCCCGTGAAATCAATGTCCGAAAGCGTCCACAGAGAGAAGCTTTTCAAGAGTTAGCAAACCATTTAAGTGACCGTTACTGGAAGGAAATATTTTTGCTGTCAGCTGAAATGGCTCAACCAGATGCCACGCTTTTTTTCACGATTCTCAAAGAAAGAATTGATGAAATGATAGAGAAAAATCAGAAAATTCAAGATTTTTTGGTTTATATACAGCAACAATCTTTAATTCATCAAACTTCGGTTAAATTGTCAGCAATCCGAGCTTTTTATTTTGATATTGATTTTGATATAGATCAAGAGCGACGACTGAGTTTATTACTAGATCCTGCGGCTAATTATTTAGTTTGTGGCAGCTTTTTTGCTCGTGTTTTTCAAGAAACTAGTTTTGAAGAGGGTATCAATATTGCTGAAAATTATGATCAAAATGCCAGACCGGAGGAGCCAAAAATTAGTGAGGTTTCCTCAGCTAATAAAGCCATGTATCTTGCTCTCAAATATGCCCTAGCATCTCACCAATTACAGCCAGGGTTAAGAACTGTTTTAGAAAAAATCTACCAAAATGATGCTCAGATTAATCATGGTGAACTTGACGAAGAAAAGCTGAAAATCTTAGCTGATAAATCTAGAAGCCTCGCTAAAAATAACCGTCATATAGGAAGTAATAATTGGCAATTTAATGAGCAGGATAAAAATTTGCTTAAGCAATATTATCAGGCTGTTTTGCTATTGGTCGAGTGTTTGAATACTGATTGTATTATTCAACAGGAATTTCGCAAACAGCTTTTAGATTCAGTACTATTGCATCTTGACAGTAATTAAAACTTGTAATATAAATAAGGCTGTTATTTTATGAAGTTTTTCGGTTCGATTATAGATATACGTCTGGATGATAAGTAAGTAGTCGCCAATAATTAAAGGTTTGTAGTCAGGATTAAAATTTTGAATTAAGGGCTAAAGCCCTTACTACGAGCTAAGTTATCATATTTTTACATTTCTTCACATAGTTATGTTTATTTTCGCTAACTTACTTAGCTGGGATGATTTTCAAAAATATTAATAATTACAAATACATCTATTAAATCGCTCATGACACTCCAAATTTATCAAAATTTAATTCACGGCAATCTTGCCAAATTTAACGAGCAAGTACCAGATTGCTTTATGGGTTGGAATGGAGATTCTATTCAACTTCCCGATACAGGAACTCATTTCGGCTTTGTTTATAGTGGTCATCCCGTTTTGTATCGTCATGCGGGTTTACAAGACTACAAGCTTCACTCTGGGATGTACTTTAGTTTATCTGGAGGGGGTGTAGTTGGGGGTGAAAATTCATCGGGTTTTGTGGTGACTTGTCCAACTTTTAAAGGGGTATTTATGATTGGGGGGGAAATTGAATCTATCGGTAGGTTAAGTTATATCGATGGCGGTACAGATAATGTGCTGATTCCGCCAATTATGTCTGGAGATCCTTGCTTGAATGCTTTATATTTTCCCCCAGGAGTGGATCAGACGATTCATTCTCATCCTAGTTATCGGCTAATTATGGTAGTTGAAGGTGGTGGAGAATGTGAAACACCTGATGGTATTATTCCTTTGCAACCAGGGATGACTATTTTTATTCCTGCTCATCACCTGCACAAGTTTCGGACACAGGGAGATAATTTAACTGTTGTTTGTTTTCATCCCGACTCTGATACGGGATTTACTCATACCAATCACCCTATGCTCAAACGTACAATGGTGGCGGGTATCAGTGCCGCCAATTTGCCAGAAATTCAGACAAAAAGGGTTATAAACAGCGAGAGACAAGTAAGAACCTATCCTCGCTGAAATGGCTTAAGCTGTGAGAGAGGCGATACGGCTTTAGCCGTTAGCTACGCTATCGCCTGTTCAACAGCTTGTAATGCCAAATTAACCTCCGCTTCAGTTACAATCAATGGCGGTACAAAGCGGACAACTTTCGGACCGGCTGGGACTAGCAAAACACCCTTGTCCATAGCAGCCTTCACAACATCAGCTGCTGTTAACTGAATATCTGCTTGTAACTCCATACCATTAATTAAACCCCAACCCCGAACTTCAGAAATTAGGTGAGGATATTTAGCTGCGATCGCATTTAATCCATTTCGCAACTGTATCCCCCGTGCTTCCACATTCTGCAAAATATTTTCTTTTTCTAAAGTCTGACAAACAGCCAGCGCTACACCACAAACAAAGGGATTACCGCCAAAAGTGCTGGCGTGTTCTCCTGGTTGGAAAACATCGCAGAACTTCTTACTCATCATCGCCCCAATGGGGATACCACCGCCCAAACCTTTAGCACTGGTGAAGATATCCGGTTCTACTCCCAGGTGTTCATAACCCCATAACTTACCACTGCGTCCCATGCCAACTTGCACTTCGTCGAACATCAACAAAACGCCAGTTTCATCACAAACTTTCCGCAGCTTTTGGAAGTAAGCCACATCACCAGGACGTACACCACCTTCTCCTTGCAACGGTTCAATTAAAATTGCCGCTACACGATAATCACCTTCATCTAATTCACTAATTGCGGCCTCAATAGCGTTTATATCGTTATAGGGGACATATTCAAAACCAGGGACTAAAGGCTGAAAATGTTTTTGATACTTCGGTTGTCCGGTAGCGGTAATTGTCGCCAAAGTTCGACCGTGAAAACTAGCATTGGCGGTTAAAATAATCGGCTTGTCAATGTCTAGAACTGTGTGGGCATATTTCCGCGCCAGTTTAATCGCGGCTTCGTTCGCCTCAGCCCCAGAGTTGCAGAAAAATACCCGATCAGCACAGGAATGTTCTACTAGCCATTGGGCTAATTCGCCTTGTTCGGGAATATAGTACAAATTGGAAACATGATGCAGCTTCTGGATTTGGCGTGTTACCGCTTCTATCATAGCGGGGTGGGCGTGTCCAAGGGTGCAAGTGGCTATTCCGGCTACAAAGTCCAGATATTCACGTCCCTGGGTATCCCAAACCCGACAGCCAGCACCCCGGTCTAAAGCTAGGGGAAACCGGGCATAAGTTGACATTACGGCTTGATCGAAGCTATCAGCGTCAAAAGGGCTAGATGACATAAAACCTGATGTTGGGGGGATGGTAGCTTGCTCAATGAGAGTTTCTATGCTCACGACCGCGCCTCCTGATAAGTCTTTAATTTTAATAGTCACTTACTAGTTTGCTAGATATTTATAAAAATTACATTTTATTTATTAAATCTGATACTTTTTGAGAAGCTAACGGTTAAATATCCTGCCAAAAAATGGTAGCGGTGAGAAAACTTTGTATTCTGTACTTGAGAAGAAATACCGACGACTGCAAAAAGAGCTAACAGTGGGGGCGATTTCTCTGGCTGGCGTTGTCCTGACTGGCACTTTGTGGTACAAGTTCGTGGAAGGTTGGTCATGGGAAGAAGCGGCTTACATGACAGTTATCACTTTAACCACTGTGGGCTTTGGTGAAACCAACCCGTTGAGTAGCCGAGGAAGATTATTTACAATTGCCTTAATTCTGTTGGGTGTAGTCACTATTGGTTACATGGTCAACAGATTTACAGAAGCCGTGATTCAAGGCTATTTTCAAGAAGGAATGAGGCTACGGCAACAGAGAAAGTTAATGGAATCACTGACAAAACATTATATTATCTGTGGATTTAGTCGCACTGGTCGTCAAATTGCTAAAGAATTTCAGGCAGAGGGTGTACCTTTTGTGGTGGTTGATGCAAATTTAGAATCTGTGGAAGATGCACAAGCACAAAACTACATCACATACCAAGGTGATGTAACTCTGGATGAAACGCTCTTGAAAGTTGGTGTAGAACGAGCGATTTGTATAGTGGCTGCATTGCCTTCAGATGCCGAAAATTTATATACCGTGTTAACCGCAAAAACACTGAATCCAGGAATTAGAGCGATCGCACGGGCAAGTACAGAAGAATCTGTCAAAAAGTTACAGCGTGGTGGGGCTGACACCGTAGTTTCACCGTATATCACTGGTGGTAAACGCATGGCCGCTGCTGCCCTCAGACCCCAAGTGTTGGATTTTGTCGATGGTTTCATTTCTGGTGTAGATCGCCAATTTTATATGGAAGAATTTTTACTTGACCCGGCTGTGTATCCTTTTGTGGGTCAAACTTTAAGACAAGCGAGATTGCGATCGCAATCCGGAGCCTTAGTAATTGCCATTCGTCGCGCTGATGGTCATCTCATTGGTGGCCCCACTGGCGATACTGTTTTATTACCAGGAGATACCCTGATTTGCATGGGTACATCTGAACAATTGCGTAGTTTGAACCAAATTCTCATCCCCATTGCTGCCCGAAGACGGCAACGACCGAGAAATAACTAGTACAGCACGGCATAAATAGACAGACTATTCAAAATCAATGAAAAGCCTATAGAAGAAGCTTTTTGACTTTTGACTTTTGACTTTTGACTTCCGCCCTGCGGTACTAGTCCCGCCGTTACTATTCCCTATTCCCTATTCAATGATTATTTAAAATAAATTGTACTGTTTCTAATAGTTCCTTCACACTGTAAGGCTTTGATAAAAATGCTGGCACACAACCCCCAATTTTCTTGATGTGATCGGCGCAGCAGTGCCGGAGGCGATCGCGATTAGATAAAAGTCCACTCATAGCGACAATCTTGATAGCCGGATTAATTTTGCATAGAACTTGGATAGCACGGATACCATCCATTGATGGCATTTCTATATCCATTAATACCAAATTAATTTTATTTTGATATTGAGCATAGATTGAGACAGCTTCTATCCCATCATTAGCGGTGATAACTTTGTAATTGTAACTTTCTAGAGTAGCTTTATTCGTAGCTCGAATACTGTCTTCATCATCAACAATCAAAATTAATTCGTCGTTGCCTTTGGGTATTTCACTTTTATAAATTTCCTCTGTAACTATTTGCTCAGAAACTGGCAAATAAACTTTAAAATCACTACCTAAGCCCACCTTACTCTCAACATTGATAAAACCGCCGTGATTTTTGAGAATACCCACAATTGTGGAAAGTCCTAAGCCAGTGCCTTTACTAAATTCCTTAGTAGTAAAAAAGGGTTCAAAAATTCGTTTTAACAGCTCTCTTGGTATACCACATCCTGTATCTGATACAGTAATAACAATGTAGCTGCCAACCCTTGCTTCTGGATTCATCTGGGCATCATGTTCATCAACAAAAAAATTATCTGCTTCTAAACGTAGAGTACCGCCATTGGGCATGGCATCACGAGCATTAACACACAGATTCATTAGCACCTGATGAATTTGAGTAGGATCAGCAACTATGATCGAATTAATTGTATTTGGGATATAGGTTTTAACTGCAATTGATTTGGGAAATGTACTTTTAACAATTTGCTCAATTTCCCTTAATAAATGTCTGATTTGTAGGGGAAAGTGCTTTCCTTCAACTCCCTGAGCAAAGGATAAAATTTGCTTAATTAACTCCGCACCACGTTTGGCACTGTCTTGCTGCATTTTTAGCAGTTGGCGACTTTGCTCATCAATATTGTGTAGTCTCAGGGGTAGCAGTTGAGTACTAGTGAGAATCGGTGTGAGAATGTTGTTTAAATCATGGGCAATTCCACTGGCGAGGATACCAAGATTTTCTAACCTTTGAGTCCGGAGAAATTTGGCTTCTAGTTGTTTCTTCTCGGTAATATCGGTGTTCACAATTAAGATTGATTTTGGTTCCCCAAATTTATCACGCACTAGTGTCCATCGACTCTGCACAATAATTTTTTTGCCATGTTTGGTGATTTGCTTTAACTCTCCTTGCCAGGAATTATCTTTTAAAACACTCAAACGAGCCGCTTCTAGTTGCGGTGACGCTTTTTCATATAAAATCTGATTGGCATTTTTGCCCAAGACTTCGGCCTCTGACCATTCATAAATACCCTCAGCACCTTGATTCCAAAATAATATCCGCTGCTCCAGATTGCAAACAAAAATTGCGTCTGTGGCAATATCAATCAGGGCTGCTTGTTCGCGGATTTTCTCTTCAGCTTGTTTGCTTTTTGTGATGTCAGTAGCAATACCGCAAACAGCATAAGGTACACCCTCAGCATCAAGCAGGGGAAATTTAACTGTAAGGTAAGTGTAGATACCGTCTGCCAATGGTACTAATTCTTCTACAGTCAAAGGTTTTCTTGCTTCAATTACTTGGCGGTCATTGGCCACCAATTTTTCCGCTTGTGTTTGGGGAAAAAGCTCGTAGTCTGTTTTACCTTGAATTTGTTCTTGGCTCAGGTTAAAAAGAACTGTAAACCCACGATTGACTAATATATATCGTCCTTGGAGATCCTTGAGGAAAATAATTGCTGTCGAGTTATTGATGATATCCTCAAACTGCTGTTGGCTTTGTCGCAGGGCAGTTTCGGCTCGTTTACGCTCTGTGATGTCTAGAGAGTAGCCAATCATGGCAATGGGAGTCTGATTGGGACTACGTAATAACGACATTGACAACAGAGCATCAAATCGCTTGCCAAACTTATTTTGCATGGTCACTTCAATTTCATGCTTTCCTGTTTTTAAGAGAGGGGCAATAATTTGATTTTCCAGCACAGTACCCAGTTCACCTGGATAAAGCAGCGAAATATGTTTACCCATAGCTTCGGTAGCTGAGTAACCTGTTAATTTTTCTGCACCTTGATTCCAACTGGTAATATAACCTTGAATATCAGTGGCAATGACTGAATCATGAATTTGGTCGATAATTTGTGCTTGATAGCGTAGCTGTTCTTCTGTGCGTTGGCGTTCGGTAATATCCTGTATGACTGAGTTGACACCAAGCATTTCACCATCATGCCCTCTCAGTGGGTAATAATTAACTAGCCAGTAACGTTCAATACCAGGTTGGGCTAGGGTAGTACCATGAACTTTGTGATTGATGATGGGTAAGCCTGACTCAATCACTTGTTGATAAAGCGGCTCTAATTTGTCACTGAGGCTTGGTAATACTTCCCGCAGGGTTCGCCCGATATGATCGGCCACTGGAATGTTATTAATCTGAGCTAAATGTTCATTGATGCGGACAAATTTCAAGGTTGTATCCATAAAGCTCAATCCAACGGGAACAGAAGCATAAATGTTTTCAATTTCTGCCAGTTGTTGCCAAGCCTGTGCTTCGCTTTTTCTCAGTGCTAGTTCTGTTTTCTGGCGTTCCTCGATTTCTTGCTGTAACAGTGCATTGGCTTGGGATAGTTCGGCGATTCGTTGGGCAACTTGTTGCTCTGAGGTTGTATAAGCTTGATGGAGTTTCTCTTCTGCCTGCCGGCGTTGTATAATTTCCTCTTGCAATTGCTGGTTAGTATGTTTTAGTTCTTGTCCCTGGGCTGTAACCTGTTGCTGTAAAGCCGCAATCAAGCTTGTCATTTCTAAGGGATCAAATAATTGCAAAAAGCTGGTTTGAGTGACAATTCCTAGAAATTCCCCAGTTTCACAGGTGACAACTAATCGCCGCAATTGTCGCCGTTGCATTTCTTGATTAGCAAACCACAAGGAATCTTGAGAACAGACACAAAATAAAGGTGTACTCATCACAGTTTGAGCTTGAATTTGGGTGAAATCCAGCCCTAAGACTTGAAACTGTACAATATCTCGTTCAGTAATGATTCCCTGGGGGATGATGCGTCCTAAAGTGTCAGGTTCTGCTATGACTACACAACTGATGTTTTGATCATTCATCAGCTCGGCAATGTCAAATAATCTAGCAGTCAACGGGGCATAAATATTTTGATTGACAGTTACTTCTGATACGGTGCGTAGTCTCAATAAATTTGCTGGTTGGATTACTTGACGAATTGCTTCAGGTGTAATTACTCCCATTACATGATGATTGTGATCTACTACTGGTAGATGGCGAATGCGATTTTGATGCAAGATGGACAGCACTGTGAGCATATTCTCAGCCTGAGATTGCTGAATAGTAATCACTGGGTGGATCATGACTTCAGCAATGGTAATCTCAGATAAGTCCACACCTATAGCAGTTAGCCTCACTACATCCCATTCTGTAAAAATTCCTACTAATTGCCCTTGTGAAACTACTAATATACAACTAGCTTTTTCCTGCGTTGTTGGTAAGTTCTGATTACTGCCTCGTGCTTGACTCATTAAGGCGATCGCATCAATTACACGAGCATCAGATGTGACAGTTACAGGAGAAAAATAAATGATATTTCTGAGAGCCGGTAATTCTAGAGATACACAATTAGCTAAGGATTCAATTCCTGGTATGAGGGTCATATAGCAAAATTCAAAATTGAAAATTGAAATGCTTGTTGTGACTGGGTTTGGGAATTTTGTCATCTCCTAACCGTCTTGGCGGTTGCTACATTTCCTAAATAATCGAAAAAACTCTAATTATTCACTAGAAATTGACCTTAAATATGTTCTTTCTCAAACCCTTGTAGAGAAGTTACATAAAACGTGATTACAGTCTTGGTCAGAAATGTCTACCGAGTTACAGGCTAAATTTCCAGGTATTTACTATTGCAATGATTTTTTGGCAGACAATTCGGTAATTATATGTTTGTCTATTTTCCGATCATAATGCTGTGATGAGATGTTTGGTATGGCATTAAATAAATTTTTATGCTGTTATTAGTGAAATGCTGTATATATCAGGAAAAATTGCCAAAAAGTGGAAAATATAACTAAATAATTTAATTTTTAATTATCCCATCTCTCCGAGCCACTGTAGAATACTAGCTTTGCTTTCTAATAAGCCTTTATATATAAGTGATTGCGATGTCATGGATTGAATGGCTGCACACAGTTTAGATCGTAGCGCTGGGTCTTGTTTAAGCACGCCACAATCTTTAAAATAAGTACGAATAGTGAATAGCGCCGCTTCATACTTCGGTAGTCCCCAAATCACTTGTCTTTCAATTCGCAGATAAAGTTGGGGATGCTGGGAATCAAAACTTCTGCCTTGCCATTGATTGGCTGATACACCAAGGGGGGGTTGCGGATGATGATTCAGACGGGTATCGGTACTCAAACCCCAAGCAAAACGCACCATTGGTTTTTGTTCAATCATTGTATTCACAATGGCATCCCCCCGCAGATTGATTTTTTCCATCCCGGCGACAGGTGCGTGAATTGCAGTAAAGTTTTGACCAATTTTGACTTCGGCTGACCAATGATTGGGATAGCAGAGATGCACAGCACTTAACCAATTACTACTATCCTCAGAGCGACAAATCACTGTAATATCTTCTTGGATTTGTGCGGCTAAAGCATCAAGAGTAGAGACATAAGGGGGAATAACTGAACTACCTTGGACTTGCTGTAATTGCCAATCTGCATTTAAATGCAGGGTTTCTTGAGTTAGTCGGCTATGGAATTGGAGAGTATTGGCTATTTTTTGACAATCAAAATATTGTGGGTGTTCGAGGGTGAGACGTTCAATAATTAAACAAGCGATCGCACCTGCTACAGCTGGAGAATAATTGCAAGTTTGATAATATTTACTCAACCGTTCCCCACGAGCTAAAATTTTATTTTGGCGGTAATGGGTAAAATGCTCATCGATTTGGAACACCTGTTGATCAGCTTCACCATTACCCAAGCAGCAACCAAAAGGCATCATTCCCGGCTTGACTTCATAGCGTCCATTGATCAGAGGGAAGTAGGAGGCTGGATGATTAAAAGGTTTCACTTTTGAGTGTTAATGCCATCCGTGTAAAGGTGCAATATCTTTAATGAAAGTTTCGATAATTATCGGCGGTGCTACTGATATTAAAACACTAGGATAAACTGCTGCACCCCAGCGAGGATGAACCAACACACGACATTTGTTTTTAATGACTCGATAGTTAAGCAAGGCTTTTACAACTGCAATGTCATTGTGGGGAATTTCCCCCGGATGAGAAAGTAAAGGATAGCCAGTGCGAGGATCAATCAAGTCTGTTAAATAACCGCGATGGTGTACCCCCTCACCGGAAGCATCGCGCAATTGAAATGCTAAGTCACAGCCAAACCGCATAAACTTTTCCCGCAGGCGTTGTTTCTCTATTTCGATTTCTGGCGTACTTTTTATGAGTGGATAACGTGACTGCTGTAAAACAACTACAACCCATAAATCAGGTTGATTTTTCCAATCTGGTAATATCCGTTCGCAGTTGGCACAGATATACTGACTGGGTGAATGAATAGAAATTTGAACCGCTTGTCCTGTTTCGCCAACCAAATTAATAGGACAGCCTTGCTCCGAAGTGTAAACTTGGGAATAGTTCACCATATTAATTCGGCTTTTGCAAGTTTTACATTGAACTCTTGGTATGATAATAACCTTTAAGAGTTCCTAAATATCATCAAGTTTCCATAAAATATGAGGTTTATTCAAAATTATTGTGTAGGAATAATGATTTTTCCCAGCTAATTTTTATGGTTTCTTCCGTTATACTTAGCTATCTAGCTACACCAAGTACTTAGGCTGGCTGAATCAATAAGGGAAAAATTTTACCCTTGCTGAAGAAAATAGAGGTCAAAACCTGATTGAGATGACCTATATAAATGACAAAATATCTGGATCAACTAAATGGGAATGCAATTAATCCAGTTTGAGTGCATTAACTGGGACTTCATCCCAAGAATTAACAATCCGCAATTGTGCTATCCAACCTGCTGATTTTTGGCTAATGGTCAAGTTTCCTTGAAAAGACTCATGACAATCTTGGGCTTGTGATTCATCACAACAAGCGATACAGGCATAAATCATCCCAGAAGGATCAATTTGTTCATTTACCCAAATTTTCATAGATATGTCCTCTCAAATTAAACACTGAAAAACTAAGTTGTGATTTTACGATACTACTAAGAGTGGGAACTGAACATAGAATCTCACCCCCAAACCCTCTTCTTAGTAAGGAGAGGGGAGAAATGTCTGAACTTTAATGCATTTGTGTGGCTACATCTACATCATTAGTCTTTAACTGACCATCTTCCATATAAATAATTCGATCAGCAATATCAAGAATCCGGTTATCATGGGTAACTAACAAGATTGTACAACCTTGTTCTTGCGCTAATTTTTGCATTAATTCCACAACATCGCGCCCAGATTTTTTGTCTAATGCAGCTGTGGGTTCATCTGCTAAAACAATTTTAGGATGACTGACTAAAGCACGGGCGATCGCAACTCTTTGTTTTTGTCCCCCTGAGAGATTTTCTGGATAATAATTCACACGATCTGCTAACCCCACAGTTTCCAACATAGCGATCGCTTTGGCGTTGATATCTTGCCCAAAAAACTCGTCATGCAACTCTATGGACATTCTGACATTATCTTTAGCTGTCAAAAAAGTCATCAGGTTATGTGCTTGGAAAATATAACCAATTTGGCGGCGCAGCTTTGTTAATTGTCCTTTACCGGCTCCACAAATTTCCTGTCCTAAGATTTTTAAACTCCCTTCCTGGGCAGAACGTAGACCACCCATCAGGGTTAACAGAGTGGTTTTACCGGAACCAGAGGGACCAGTCATAATCACAATTTCACCGGCGTTAATCTGCAAATTAATCTCAGATAAGACTTGTTTTCGCAGGTTCCCACTGCCAAAGTAATGATTCAGGTTGTGGACAGAAATCACAGGTTCCACGGCAGATAAATTTAAGGGGTAGTTTTCTGATATGCTGTTTTCTATCATGGGTTTTTGTTGCCAAAATTTGGTCTATTGGAAATTAGAAAACATCGGCGGGATCGGCTGTGCGTAACTTTCTCATGGCGATCGCACCAGAAAAACTACACATAATTACGGTTAAAATAAACACAGTTATAGCTCTTTCCAGCTTCATGGTTATGGGTAGCATTGTGGCAGCATAAGCAAGCTGATATAATCCGAAAGAAAGAAAAAATGCCGGGATATAACCCAAGACGGCTAAAAATAAAGCCTCTTGTAATAAGACTTGCAACAGATAGCGATCGCTATAACCCATCGCTTTGAGGGTAGCGTATTCTGGGAGATGTTCAGAGACATCAGAATAAAGAATTTGGTAGACAATCACGATACCAACAATAAACCCCACCACCACACCTAAACCGAAAATAAAACCAATCCCAGTCCCCTCAGCCCAATATTTTTTTTCTATTTGAGCAAAACCTTCTGGAGTTAAAACCTTGACATCATCGGGTAAACCGGCGGCTAGTTGCGCTTGCACTTGTTCAGTATTTGCACCAGTCTTGAGAGTAATTAAACCCACTTCTACACTGTCTCTTTGGCGTTCGGGAAATAATTGTAAAAAGGTAGAATCACTGGTAATCACATTCCCATCAGCAGCAAAAGAAGCACCATTACTAAATACACCTCTCACACGAATAGCTTTATTATTTAGTTCCGTGTCAAAATTGCCTGTTTTCTGAAAAATATCACCCACAGCGCCATATTCTGGACGACCAGCTTGATCAAACAGCACTTGATGCAACTGTTTCAGATAATTTTGATTTTCTTGAACTTCGGGAAACTTAAAAGCAGGTTTTGCCGGATCGATACCCCAAACCAAGATAGCCCGATCAAGACGCGTTTGAGGATTTCGCCATTGTCCAGTGCTAATATAAACAGAATTTACTGATTTTACACCCTCATAACCCAATGTTTGATATAGTCGTTCTCTAGAAAAGCTTTTGACTGAAAACAGAGTTTGAAATTGGGGATTAATCAACACCAAATCAGCTTGTAAATTGCGGTGAGGTTGAATAGCAGCATCAAACAGCGCACTTTCAAAACCTAGCTGAATAAACATCAGCATATCAGCAAAAGTAATTCCGGCAACTGCGACTAACAGACGAGTTTTTTCCTTCATTAACTGTCGCCATGCCAGAGGAATTTTCTGAGATTGTTTAAAAAACATAACGGTGTACTGGTAATATAAAAAAGCCGACATTCTCAACAGAAATCACACAAAAAACCTCTCAAACCCTCTTGACTCTGTGTCCTCTGCGTCTCTGTGGTATGCGCTGCGCGCACGCTACGCGAACGTTATTCCGTAACTTGTACATAAGTCCTATTTAACTTAGTCATTCCTACAATTCAATTGCTGTTTGGACTTGCAAGTTAGTCAAACCGGCTACTTTTTTACTGTCTTCAGGATGCAGACGAATTTTCACATCAATTACCCGGCTATCTAAGTTTTCTCCTGGTTGGTTGCTAAAAACATTTTGTCTATTTACCTGTAAACCAATTTGAGAAACTGTACCTCGCAATTTACCAGGAAATGCTTGACTAGTAATTACTGCTGATTGTCCCAGCTTAACTTTACTAATATCAGTTTGATATACTTCTGCAACTGCAATCATTTGTGCAGTTTGCGCCAAGTCTGCAATTCCATTTACATTAATTTTTTCTCCGACTTGTGTGTGAATTTTAAGAATTTGTCCGGCTATTGGTGCTATGATGGAAGTAGACTCTAAATTAGTTTGCATTTGTTTAAGTGTGGCGATCGCATTGTCAACCTCACTCTTAGCTGCTGCAATATCTACGGGACGAATTTCAGCAATACTGTTGAGTGTAGCTTGGGCTTCATTGATTTGTTTATTCCCAGTGGCGTTAATTCGAGTCAGAGTAACTTGGGCTTGAGCTAATTCTCGACTAGCAGTAGAATTAATCTGATTTAGAACTGCCTGGGCTTGTGAAAGTTGCTGTTTTGCAGTGTCTAAACTCAACCGCTTACTATCAAATAAAGAAAGAGAAATTGCACCTTCTGAGGATAGTTGCTGATAACGTTCATATTCAGCTTGAGCATTATTTAATTCTGCTTGCAGCTTGTTAATTGTCGCCTCTTGTGCTAATCTTTCACCTAAAGACTGTGCTTCTATACGAGCGATCGCTTCTTGTTGAGCTATTTTATCGCCTTGTAACTGAGCCTGTAAACGTTCAATAGTTGCTTGCTGTGCCTGAATTTCTCCAGATTTTGCCCCAGCTTCAACTTGAGCCAGTTTAGCTTTAGCCACTCTCACTTGTTTTTCTGCTTGGAGTACAGCCGTTTGTAGGCGAGTGCGTGAGTCTAAAATGGCCACCACCTGCCCAGGTTTGACTGTATCGCCCTCCTGGACTAAAATTTGAGCAATGCGATCGCCATCTAAATCCAAAGGTGCAGACAAACTAATTACTTCTGTTTCAGGTTCTAATCTTCCTAAAGCTGAGATTCTGGGTGTAACTGGCGGAGTTTCTTCAAGTTCAGATGAAGCAGATTGAGCAACTAAACCAGACTGAGAAATCCCATAAAAAGCAATTCCACCTGTAATCACAGTAGCAGCTACTACTAATAGAATTAACCTTTGAGTGGGAACTTTAAACAACGCATTTTGAGTCATTTTTACCTCACTACACACACTATTTTTAGAAGGTCAAAAAATTAAAATCTTTGTCTGATTTAGAAATGAGCTATGTTGGGCTTGCTGAATAAATACACAACTTAGATAAATCGCAGGTTTGAGGCTGATAAACCCGAAAGTAGGTGCAAGGCTTCGCCGTGAGCGTCAGCCGAACGGTTTTGGAAAGGTGTATCATCAAAAGTGTTAACTTTGGATTGAATAAATCAGAAAATTTGGGGATGACAGATAGCTGAAACTATTCCCTATTCGCTGTTCCCTACCTCCACGACCAAACTTTTATGCCTAACGGCACGCTACGCGAACAGCAAACCCTATGTTACGATTTTTCTGGTAAATAGCTGTTAAGCATTTTTCCTAACAAAGCAAATTGTTCAACAAAATCAATTGTTTGATCACCCCAGAGTTTTGCTAAAATCAAACCATCGATAAAGCTAAGAACAAAGGAAGCTAAGATTGGATCTTGGATTTCTAAAAAATCACACAATGCTTGCTGATACCTTTGTTTTACACGTTGAAATACAGGACTTTTTTCTGTAGTTTCTTTGTCTTGATGCTGATAAAAATCAACCAAGATATAAGTCTGATTAATAAAGTAATCTTGATTTTTAGCTAAATATTTCCCCATTGCAGTCATTGTTTCTGAAAGTGTTCGCACTCCTTCCATTTCCGCCAATGCTGAACTAATATCTTGAAGACTTATCTCCTCAACTAATTGCTCAAACAAAGCCTGTTTACTAGAAAAATAATGATATAGCGTCCCCGTAGAAACATTTAAACTTTCCGCAATTTGTCTCATGGTGAGCGCACCGTAACCTTTTTGGGCAAATAAATCAAAGCACTTGTTCAGAAGTTCTTTACGGTATTGCTCATGGTCAACTATCTTTGGCATCTTTTTATATCGAACACTCGATATTTTTAATATATCACAAGATTTACTGGAATACCAGTTCCCTATTTCCTATTTCCCAGTCCCTTTTTTAAGGAATTACTAAGGGAGTTGTGTACCCCTCCGATGCTAGAGTGTAAGATGACATTGCATAATCTTATGTCTTCCCAGACCCTATCTGAAATATAGCTACAATTATTAGGCGCAGCATGGTCACAACAGCAGAAAAAACAAACATTGGCTACATTACCCAAATCATTGGCCCAGTTGTAGACGTTAAATTTGCCGGTGGAAAACTACCCCAAATCTACAACGCCTTAACCATCAAAGGCACCAACGAAGCAGGACAGGAAATCAAACTCACCGTTGAAGTGCAGCAGTTGTTGGGCGACAACCAAGTGCGGACTGTTGCGATGAGTTCCACTGACGGCTTAATCCGTGGTTTGGAAGTTGTTGATACAGGCGCTCCCATCAGCGTACCAGTTGGTAAAGTTACCTTGGGACGGATTTTCAACGTTCTGGGCGAACCAGTAGACAATCGCGGCCCTGTGAATGCGGAACAAACCTTACCCATTCACCGCCCTTCTCCCAAATTCACTGACCTGGAAACTAAGCCTTCAGTGTTTGAAACTGGGATTAAAGTTGTTGACCTTCTGACCCCCTATCGACGTGGTGGTAAAATTGGTCTGTTCGGTGGTGCTGGTGTTGGTAAAACCGTCATCATGATGGAATTGATTAACAACATCGCTACCCAGCACGGTGGTGTGTCAGTATTTGCTGGCGTAGGCGAACGCACCCGTGAAGGTAATGACCTTTACAACGAAATGATGGAATCTGGGGTAATTAATAAAGATAACCTCAATGATTCTAAGATTGCTCTAGTTTATGGTCAAATGAACGAGCCACCCGGAGCCAGAATGCGGGTTGGTCTGTCAGGCTTGACTATGGCTGAGTACTTCCGTGATGTGAGTAAGCAGGACGTACTACTGTTTGTTGATAACATCTTCCGGTTTGTCCAAGCAGGTTCTGAAGTATCAGCGCTGTTGGGTCGGATGCCTTCAGCAGTAGGATATCAGCCCACACTAGGAACCGACGTGGGTGCATTACAAGAACGGATTACCTCAACTACAGAGGGTTCCATTACCTCGATTCAAGCAGTATATGTACCTGCGGATGACTTAACTGACCCCGCACCTGCAACTACCTTTGCTCACTTGGATGGAACCACAGTATTATCTCGTGGTTTGGCTTCTAAGGGTATTTATCCCGCAGTTGATCCACTAGGTTCTACCTCCACCATGTTGCAGCCAGAAATTGTTGGTGATGACCACTACAGTACTGCTCGTGCTGTACAATCAACCCTGCAACGTTACAAAGAACTTCAGGACATTATCGCTATTCTTGGTTTAGATGAATTGTCTGAAGAAGACCGTCTAACTGTAGCACGGGCGCGGAAGGTAGAGCGCTTCTTGTCTCAGCCATTCTTCGTAGCGGAAGTATTTACCGGTTCTCCTGGTAAGTATGTGAAGTTGGAAGATACCATTAAGGGCTTCAAAATGATTCTGTCTGGTGAATTAGATGAATTACCAGAGCAAGCTTTTTACTTGGTAGGCGATATTAACGAAGCGATCGCTAAAGCTGAGAAAATGAAAGGATAGGCTCAGTGAACAGTTATCAGTGAACAGTGATCAGCAAAAAAGTGATAACTGTTCATTGATAATTCAATGACCGATAACTGATAACTGACAACTGACAACTGAAAAATGACTCTAACCGTTCGTGTAGTTTCCCCAGATAAAACAGTATGGGATGCCAAAGCTGAGGAAGTAGTTCTACCTAGCACTACAGGTCAGTTAGGTATTCTCAGTGGACACGCGCCGATGCTCACAGGTTTAGACACAGGTGTGATGCGCGTCCGTGCAAGTAAAAACGAAGAGTGGCAAGCGATCGCTTTATGGGGTGGCTTTGCTGAAATCGAAGAAGATGAAGTGACCATTTTGGTAAATGGTGCTGAACGTGGCGACACTATTAAACTTGAAGATGCTCGTACTGCTTACAACGAAGCACAAACACGGCTAAATCAAGTAACCCCAGGAGAAAAGCAAGCCCAAATTCAGGCAACCCAGGCCTTTAAACGCGCCCGCGCTCGCTTCCAAGCAGCTGGTGGTGCTGTTTAAATTTAGACATACATACTTTTTTGGGAGGGGTGGGCAATATTGCCCACCCTTTAGTTTTTTTATCAGTTATTACTCAGCACTCAGCACTTTCTTCTGAGTTGCCAACATTGTTGCGCGATCGCCCAGTCTTCTTGAGTCCGAATTACTAATACCCGCACAGATGAGTTAGGTGTGGCTATATCTTGGTCAATTGGCTGTTGCTGATTTTTTGATGGATCAATTTTTAATCCCAAAAAGCTAAAAGCTTCACAGGCTGCTTGGCGTATTCCTGGCGATTTTTCCCCGATACCTGCGGTGAATACCAAAGCATCTAACCCCCCTAAGCTGGCTAACATGGAACCAATCCCAGACCGTAAGTGATGCACATACATATCCCAAGCTAATTGAGCGCGATAATTACCCTCAGCGATCGCTGCTATTACCTGGGGTAAGTCACTGGATACACCCGAAATTCCTCGTAAGCCAGAACCTTTATTTAATACATAGTCTAGTCTTTCCGCAGAGTAATTCGATTGCCGCAATAAATAAATTAAAATCCCTGGGTCAACGGAACCCGAACGACTACCCATCATCAACCCATCTAGGGGAGTGAACCCCATTGTAGTATCAATACTGCGTCCATTTTTAATCGCTGCCAACGAACAACCATTGCCTAAATGACAGGTAATTAAGCGCAGGGATGCTAAATCTCTGTCTAGGATTTGAGCCGCACGACCTGAGCAATATTGATGACTGATACCATGAAAACCATAGCGGCGAATACCTTGCTCTACCCACTCATAGGGGCCAGGATAAATGGCTGCGGCATCCGGGAGAGTAGCATGAAATCCGGTATCAAACACCGCTACTTGAGTAACATCTCCCAAGCTTTGCTCAATGGCTTCTATGCCTTCTAAAGCAGCTGGATTATGTGCTGGCGCTAAACTAGATAATTTGGAGATGGTCTGTTTCACATCCTCTGTGATCACCACACTTTTTCTGTATTCCTGACCACCATGTACTACACGATGCCCCACCATATCGATTTCGGAAAGATGTTCGATTACCTTGGTAGCACCACGAGTCAGGGTATAGAGCATATAAGCCACGTGTGCGCGTCGAGAGTCGCCATAGATTGATTCTTGCAACGTTTCACCCGTCGCTGTTTTCACTTCAATTTCTGCTACACCCCGGTCTTGAGTCCAGTTCACTTTACCTGACCATAGAGGCTGGGGTGCAACCGTGGGTAAACAATTATCTGCAATTTCATACAAACAACTTTTTTGGCTACTAGATCCAGCATTTAGAACTAATACTTTCATTACATTTACCTGTTTGATGTTTGTGAAAGGTTAACTATATGGTTGCTAATTTTCAGCTATTAAATAAACGTAAGTACCGCTAATTGAGGAAAGGCAAAAAGTGAATAAATTCCGGAAGCTATATTCAATTACGCTCTTGCTATTTGCCTTCATCTATCCATCAGCTATTGCTGAAGCTAAAGACAGTAATGTAGATAATGTTCTCCATCAGCAGAACTTGGAACTAGAAACAAGTTTATTGGGAGGAGATGCCAGCTCAGAAAGTTTGTTAGCTCACCGTGTGCGACGGCGGCACTATCGCCGGAGACGCAGAACACGACACCACTACAATCGTAGAAGGCGTAATCATCGACACTATTACCGCAGAAATCGATATCGACGCACTAATAATCATGGACAACGCTATCGTCATGGACGATGGCAGCTAGTCCGCGATCGTCATGGTAGATTTATATATGACTGGCGAAGATATTAAATTAGTGATCAGTTATCAGTTATTAAGGCATAAGGTGGGGGACTTAAACCCCATTATGTCTCTTAACTGATAACTGATAAAACACCCACAAAATAGGGGATGAAATGAGCAGGTTGAGGATTGACTCAACCTTTAATATTGCTCAAATAGAGCCATTAATGGCTGGCTATCACTTCTCCCTCAAGGCTAGCTAGTCGCTCTGCTAATAATTTTTCTAGAGAAACCAGTGCTTTGGTAAAGCCATCGATACCCTCTGCTAGTTTGTCAGATGCCATGCGATCAGCAGCGTGCATCTTGTCATAGGTAGCTTTATCAACGGATATCTTTTTGATGTCCATGTTTGCTACTTTAGCTGGATCAAGTTTGCGTGGCAATTCTCCCTCAGTTGCTTGCAATTCTGCTAACAGTCCTGGAGAAATGGTTAGCAGGTCACAACCAGCTAGTTCGGTAATTTCGCCAATGTTGCGAAAGCTGGCTCCCATCACTTCGGTTTTATAGCCGAATTTTTTGTAGTAGTTGTAGACTGTGGTTACAGACAATACACCTGGATCTTCGGCGGATGGATAGCTATCACGTCCAGTATCTTTTTTGTACCAGTCGAGAATCCGACCGACGAAGGGAGAAATTAAGGTAACGCCAGCTTCTGCACAGGCGATCGCTTGGTGAAGACCAAACAATAATGTGAGGTTACAATGAATACCTTCTTTTTCCAGAATTTCCGCAGCGCGAATGCCTTCCCAAGTGGTGGCAATTTTAATTAATACGCGATCGCGATCAACACCAGCGGCCTTGTATTGAGCAATCAATTCTCTAGCTTTGGTTAAAGTAGCTTCAGTATCGAAAGACAAGCGCGCGTCTACTTCTGTAGAAACACGACCAGGAATAATTTGTAAAATCTTCAAGCCGAAAGCCACTGCTAGACGGTCAAAAGCCAAAGTTACGATATCTGCTTGGCTAGCAGCAGCACCGGCATCTTTCTTTGCTTGGAGTAAAGTTTGATCAACGATTTCCTGATATTCCGGCATCTGTGCCGCCGCCGTAATCAGAGAAGGATTAGTAGTTGCATCTTGGGGTGTGAACTTCTCAATAGCCTTGATATCCCCTGTATCCGCAACCACCACCGTCATTTGGCGCAATTGTTCTAGTAAATTTTTAGACATAAACTTCTCCATGAGTTGTGCTGGTTTCGGACTGACTTAATTCCCTACTTGTTTACACACTTTACTATTCCTAACAATTCCGATTTTGGCAATTTTTCTTAAACATTGCCGACATTGGCTGGCTGAAATGAGCCACAGCCCTATTTTATGTGCGTTATGCCAGAATTGGCTGTCCAATGGAATGCACTTTAATTAAACAGGTTGTTCCCAACTTAGCAATTGGCATACCCCGCGCCTCAACCTGTATCTCTGGCAGAGACGCGATTAATCCCGTCCCTACCTACTTGCTAATTACTCATTAAGCCGCAGCACCAATACCTGTGAGTTTCTCTTTCTCTGACATCGACAAAATTAAGTCAACCACCCGATTTGAGTAGCCCCACTCGTTGTCATACCAGGCCACCACCTTAAAGAAATTAGAATTTAACTCAATACCAGCACCTGCATCGAAAATACTCGAATGAGTATCACCCTGAAAATCTGTGGAAACCACTGCTTCGTCTGTATAACCTAATATACCCATTAGCGCACCTCCAGCAGCTTGCTGCATCGCCGTGCAAATTTCCTGATAACTAGTAGCCTTAGCAGTTTTAAAAGTTAAATCAACCACAGAAACGTCGGGAGTAGGAACCCGGAAAGCCATACCTGTTAACTTACCTTTTAATTCTGGCAAAACTAATGCTACCGCTTTGGCTGCCCCAGTGGAAGAGGGAATAATATTTTGGGCTGCACCTCGTCCACCCCGCCAGTCTTTCTTGCTGGGGCCGTCTACAGTTGGCTGAGTCGCAGTCATGGCGTGTACCGTGGTCATCAACCCTTCGGTGAGTCCAAAGTTATCATTGATTACCTTAGCTATGGGCGCGAGACAGTTTGTTGTACAACTAGCATTAGAGACAATTACATCTTTGGCTGGGTCAAACAGGTGATGATTCACACCCATTAACAATGTTTTTACTTTATCTGGTTCTTTCGTAGGAGCAGAAATTATAACTCGCTTTGCACCAGCTTGCAGGTGTTTTGCCGCCCCATCATAATCGGTGAACAGTCCAGTAGATTCGATAACATAATCTGCACCTAATTTGCCCCAAGGTAATTCCGCCGGATTTCTCACCGACATACAAGGGATAAAATGCCCATCAATGACGATACCATCAGTCTTAGCTTCAACTTTACTTCTCAACTGACCGTGAGTAGAATCGTACTTGAATAGATAAGCTAAGTTATCTGGTGGTACGAGGTCATTAATCCCCACAAACTCGATATTAGGGTTATTGATGCCAGCACGTAGCACAAGTCGCCCAATTCGACCGAAGCCATTGATACCAACTTTTAATTTAGTCAAGATTAAACCTCCTGTTGTGGGAGTTGAACAAAAGGTGAAAGATAAAAGAAAATGACTTTTACTCTTTACTTTTTGATCCTGACAGTTTTAACTAGTTAAGGCATATTTGCTTGGCATCTTTTAAGGTTTCCTCTGGCTGTGAGTGTAAGCTGTGTAGGGCTATACACATAGTTTCAACAAATTTGACTGTGAATTTTTAGACAAGCAATGGGCGATCGCGTGTTAAATTAATCATGCCTAGCATACGCAAACTAGGAGCTTTTCATTTTTCCAGATTTCTTAATGCTGTAACTATCCATTTTTCTGGTAAATACTTGGGTATGAAACTCAGCCACTTCTAAAAAATCTCTGTTGGATGGATTGTCTGGAAAAAATACAGCAGGTGAAACATTGAAGAATTCTCCAAGCTTTTGGATCTGTTCAACCGTTAACTTACGCTTACCTTTCAATACATCAGAAACAATTGACTCAGTTTTAAAAATAGGAACTAAAGCCTTTTGTTTGAGGTTCAATTCCTTAATTAAAACTTTGAGAAGTTCGATTCCATAAATATCTGGAACCAAATCCTGCTTTTTTTCATATTCATAAATTAACATTCCCAGTAAATGCAAATAGTCTTCTTCCTCATCCGTTAGTTCCCCCTTATCAAGTAGATTATCGACAACTGCTTGAATTTTGTCTAAATCTTCTTCATGTTTTATGGGGCGCGGAGGAAAAGATGTAATTAATTCTATGTAGCTGTTATGATGATATAACATTTCTTCATTCTGGTATTGGTTACTTAATTATTAGCGCTCTTTTATGACTCTGAATGAAAGGTTGAGCAAATTGAAACCCAATATAGCCCTAAATTTATCAAAGCTTGCTAGTATAAAGGTTGTTGGTTTTTATGTAACGAGAGTAATAGAAGAGCATTAAGATTAAGATTAGTAAAATACCAAATTTTAGTTAGTGGATATCTTCTAATTAATGCTGGCTATCAAACCATTCGTCATTCTTCCATTTATCTCTATTGTATAAAGTCCCTGCGACGGGACTAAATCATCGAATTCGGAGACACTGCTCATTAATGTCCCTTACTTCTGGTTTTCTAGTTAACTAATCCCCAAATCTTTTTTGCTACTTTTTAACTGTTTCCAAAGAATCTGAATTTGTTTGTAAGCCTGCTCTGGAGACAGTTTACCACCAGTTTGTAAACTGCAAATGTAATTTACTCGTTGAGAAAAATCTTGGAGATTAGCATTAAATTTCAAATACTCTTGTTTAAACTCCCCAGAATATGGACTGCGGGGATAAAGAAAATCAGATAATTCCGAGAGAAAATTATTTGGCTGGTTCATAGGTATTTAGATTTGGGAGTTAATAGTAATAGAAATTTAAAATTATCGAGTTATAAAATTCTAACTAAGTTTGCGTCTTCCCCTCTGTGAAGCATTACAATTACAAGTTTTGGGTTCAAAATCGATGCAGCCAATCGCCTCTTCAGAACAAGCTTTAATTGGGTTAACTGTGCATTTGAGACGATAATCATTAGTAAAAAACTCACAATTATGGCAAGGTATTTGATGTAGCCTTTTTAAATGATTTGTGCCTTTTTTTAAAGTCAACCAAACACTGAAACTAGAAAGAATCAAAATTAACCAACTACAGAAAGCGCAAAAAATCATAGCTAACATGAGAAATCCTCAAACAAATTCAAATAAAAAGCCTACAGTTGACTGCTGTAAACCGCAGGCATGAGAAAATATTTAGCTAGTGTTGAGCGAAACTTAATTAATTATTAACTTGATGCGAACGCCAAGAGTGCCAAACGTAACCCAAGAAAGCCAATACACCAATAAAAAATTGAATGTTTGCCAAACCCAGACGTTCAGAACCATAAAATTCTCTAGGGAAAACCGTTGTGTTATATCCCACAAATGCAGCTGAAATCCAAGCCATTAAAGCTAAACCCAGCAAGCTATAAGACAGAATATCCTCACCATTTTCTATAGGTAAAATCTTTCTTACCCAATTAAAAGGAGAAACAAGAATATGCCACGTACCACCAAAAATGAGAAGAAAACCAATCCAAATATGACCACCAATGACATCTTCTAAATTATCGACACTTGCTATCCCTAAGACATTCCAGCTACCATCCTTCATCCCCACCAAATAGCCAAAAATTGTCATCGGGTCTAAATTGGGATTGCTAATCAGACGAACATCACCAAAATTCGGGTCATAAACTCCGCCAAAAAACATCGCCTTTAGCACTAATAAAAATGCACCCAAACCCAGAATAATCAGGTGATGACCTAAAATTAAACCCAACTGTTGAGGATCATTCCATTCATAGTGAAACCTCGCTACCTGTCCCCCAGCACTGTAAAGAATGCGTGGAGCGCGAAACACATGAAAAAGTCCCCCGGCTCCCAATACAGCAGAAGCGACTAAATGCAACATTCCAATCACAAAATAGGGATAAGTATCTATTACCTCCCCACCTGTACCCACACCCCAACCCAAACTGGCCAAATGGGGTAATAAAGTCATCCCCTGCTCATACATTGGCACACCAGGAACAAACCGCAACACCTCAGAAACAGTAGTTATCCCAGCCCAAAACATAATCAAACCAGCATGAGCAATATGAGCGCCCAACAACTGACCAGATAAATCAGTCAAACGAGCATTACCAACCAACCAAGATAAATTCGTATCCGCCGCAAAACTCTTCTCAATAGAAACCGTCACAACACATACCTCCAAACTCCGCGTATCTTTGCGCTAACTTAGCGCCCCTCTGCGTTAAAAAACACCCAAACAGAAGAGAGAGAAAAGCCCTCCCTCCTCCTCCTCTTACAACTCGCTACTAATAGCGTTCAAAGACCTTTCCACCTGCTTAAAATCAACACCAATAGCTCGTAAAGCGTGCCACAGATGACCTTGCAAAAAGAAAAACGCCAAAAAGAAATGAGCATTAGCCAACCAAGCTCTAGCAGTGTAACCACCACCAGCCAATTTCACCGAATCCGCAAAATAAGGACTAACACCCAGTTTCACTTCCAAAGTCTGACCGTAAAATTCCACCGGGTAAGCCAAAGTATTTACCGCACAGAAATAAGCTGCAACAAATCCCGCTAAAGCAATACCACCCAAAGAGTAAGAAAGAATCGCTTCACCAGAGAAAATTAAAAGCCTTTTCGCCCAAGCAAAAGGTTCCTTAATAATGTGCCAAATTCCGCCCCCAATTAGTAGGAAACCGACATAAATATGACCACCAACTAAATCTTCTAAATTGTCAACACTAGCGAAGTGAGTTTGATAGCCATAGATGACAAAAGGGTTAAGAGTTGGTTCAGTTACAAGGCGCACATCATGAATATGAGTGTCATAAATTCCTCCCCAAAACATGGCTTTACCCACCAGTAATAAAGCTGCTACGCCTAAAAATAGGAGGTGGTGTCCTAAAATTAAACCCAGTTGTTTAGGATCATCCCATTCAAAATGAAATTTACGTGCTTGACCCTTAGCATTTTCTAAGTTTCTGGGAGCTTTGAAAGTATGGAACAGCGCCCCAGCACCGAGAACGGCTGAGGAAATTAAATGTAAAGCACCGATAACAAAATAGGGATAAGTGTCCACAACTTGACCACCCGCGCCCACTCCAAAGCCCAAGGTGGCTAAATGGGGGAGTAATATTAGCCCCTGTTCGCCCATTGGTATTGAGGGGTTGTAACGAGAAATTTCAAACCATGTAAACGCTCCCGCCCAGAGTGTCGTCAGTGCTGCTTGGGCGACGTGAGCGCCGATAAATAAGCCAGAGAGTTTGGCAAAGCGGGCATTACCAGCCCACCAATCGTATTTGACGTTGGGATTGTCGTATGTCTGCATTACTTCGTTAGTATTTGTTGCTACAAGAACTCAATTAATTTGTTGATACTTTCAGGAATTTACTGTTTTTTCCCAATGAAATCTAACTATGTTGCTGAATTTGTTAACTAATTGTTCAGCATTCTGCATTTAGTTTATTGCGATTATTTCTTAAAAAGAAAGAGCGTTTTATAAAACTTAATAATTTAAATAGGTGCGTAGATTAAGCAGCAAAAAATTAGTGATATCGGGCTACGCCGTCACTAAAAAACTGTTCTTAGCAATTAGGAAGATAAATTATTTTTCATCTTCCTGGGATTGTTTATGACTAGATAAAATTAGTAGAGGTTTATGCAGATGCTGTGAGTGATTGGCAAAGTCCCGCTTCTGGCGATCGCCTCTGGTAACAATCCCAAAAATTCAAAATTTGTTCGCCCACTTCTTGAGGATGAAAGTAGTGAAAGAAATGATATCCTTGGGAAAATTGCCAAAGTTTATCTTCTGGTTTTAACCAATTGTGCCAGTCATCTAAAGCAGGTGGATTAACTACTGAATCAGTTTTGCTACCGCAGACCATCATCGGCATAGAAACACCTCCCTTGGGTAAATAAACCAACTTAAATAGAGAATGGGGCGAAGGCGATCGCTCTAAATCTTTATCTAAAGCCGTGATTAATTTTTTGGTAGTATGAGGAGGTTGTTTGCCAAATAGACTGCGAACACTGTTGGCTAAAACTTGCTCACGGCTAATAGTAAACATTTGGCGTTGAAAGTAATAATGAGCGTGCCAAGTGTTTGCAGGTTGAGATCCTACAGCGAGGAGAGTCAGCGATCGCACCTTTTCAGGATAACATCTGGCATAAGATAAAGCGATCGCGCCACTAATTCCATGACCACCTAAATGCACCGCATTCGGGTAAGAACCTAAAAACTCATGCAGCAACCGCACAGCTTGATCTATAGAACTAGCTTCATCCCTTGATTGTTGATATTCCCACTGAGCGATTTGCAAATACCCAGATAATTGTTGAAGTAATGGTTGATCAAAACGCTTCAACCCCGGACTAGCATTTAACCAAAGAACATCGAATAAGTCAGACATTTTAAATCAGTGAACAGTGAATAGTGAACAGTTACCAAGAGACTTAAATCAGTGAATAATGAACAGTTATCAAAGCCTATAAAGGCCAACTCCCAATTATGTCTCTTGACTAATAACTGGTAACTGATAACTGTTCACTGATTATTTTTTATAAACCAAATTCCGTCTTCAACTGTGCAACCCAAGCCTTAATGCGCTCATCTGTGAGATCAGATTGATTATCGTCATCAAGGGCTAGTCCACAAAACTTACCATTCCGCAAAGCTTTAGAATTACTAAAGTCATATCCCTCATTAGGCCAATAACCCACAGTTTTTCCACCCTGTTGAGAAATCTTTTCTTCTAAAATACCGATAGCATCCTGAAAATTATCAGCATAGCCAATTTGGTCCCCAGTACCAAAATATGCCACCGTTTTACCGTTAAAATCAACATCATCTAAATCAGGATAAACACCTTCCCAATCGCTTTGAAGTTCCCCAATATTCCAAGTTGGGCAACCAACAATTAAACATTCATACTCATCAAAATCAGCAACATCCGCCTTAGCCATATCGTGTAGTGTTACAACGTCACCACCGAAAGCATCACGAATCATTTCAGCCGCAGATTCAGTTTTACCAGTTTGAGTACCGTAGAACAAACCAATTTTTTTCGACATTTTGACACCTAATAAATAATTTGAATTTACCTTCCAGAAATGAGACTTGCTCAATATCCAACCCTACAGAAAAGACACTGAAAATATCTTGTGGGGTGGACATCTTGCCTGCCCTAAATATGCAACGTTCGCGTAGCGCATATCACAGAGTACATAGAGTCATGAGAGTTTGTGAGGTTTTTTGTGTAAGTCTTAGCTAGTTAAAAAACAAACTGCTATTAGCTAACACCAAGAAAGCAAATAAAGCTCCGCCACAACTGCCAACAGTCCATCCAGCATTAAATTCACTCCAAGACTTACCCGTTTTCATGTTTTCTGGTAATTCCCCAGAAGCAGGTTTACTACCAGAGAAAGATGTGCTGCCATAGAGCCACAAACAAATAGACAAAATCAATAACAGACCAATTGTGGCTAGTAAACCTGCTTGACTTGCCAACTCAGTATTCCGCAGAGGACCGAGTTTCACAAAAGGACCAAGCAAAAAGTAACCATGTGCCATCCCAATTTCTAAACCCCTAGAAAAAGGCGACAACCCAGGACGGTAAATTGGCAGATACTTCAAAAAATTCAGTGTGATATCAGAAGCATTCACAGGAGTATCAAAATTGCCCATTTCTGGCATACCAGAATAATTGACAACCCCCTGCTGAAAATTCAATCCCGCCGCTATCACACGGACTCTTAAGGCGTGCCAGATATGACCAACTAAAAATACAATTGCCAAAGCCAAGTGGCTAGTTGCTAACCAAGTGCGAACTGTCACAACTCCCGATGCAGTCGTAGTCCATCCCAAAGAACCATAGAATACTGTGGGATAAACGGTGTCATTCACAGTTACAAAGTAAGCTGCAAAAAATCCCATATAGGCTAAAGCGCCCAAACTGTAGCACAAGTAAGCCTCACCAGACCAAAACAATACTTTTTTAGCCCAGTCAAAAGGCTCAGTCAAAATGTGCCAGAATCCGCCCCCAATGCAAAGTATCCCTACCCAAATATGTCCACCAATCACATCTTCGAGGTTATTTACAGCCGCCATCCCCTGACTACCAAATAAACCAAAGAGATAGCCAAAAATCCGACCAGGGTTAAGAGTTGGTTCTGTAATTACTCTTACAGATGCTATTTCAGGGTCATAAAGACCACCCCAAAACAGCGCCTTTGCTACTAATAACCAAGCGCCAACACCCAATAACAGGAGATGAATACCGATGATGGTGGTCATTTTGTCTTCATCTTCCCAGTCGTAGCCAAAGAAACCAGAAAAGGTTTTATTTTCTGCCAGGACTTCAGGCCCCAAAAGAGCATGATAAATGCCCCCTGCACCTAGCACGGCGGAACTAACTAAATGTAAAACACCAATGACAAAATAGGGATAAGTATCAATAATTGTTCCCCCATTGCCCACACCAAAACCCAGAGTAGCCAAATGAGGTAACAGGATTAATCCCTGCTCATACATTGGGCGAGAAGCATCATATTTAGTGATTTCAAACAAAGTTATTGCCCCAGCCCAAAGGACAATCAAACCTGCATGGGCAACATGAGCGCCCAACAGTTTACCCGACATATCAACAAATCGAGCATTACCTGCCCACCAACCAGATTCTGGCTGAGTTATAGTTGCAGTTGTCATTGTTACATTACCTCCCCACGAGTTGAATGCACGACCTTACCTTGACGGAAATCAAACCCAGCAGCGCGGAGGGCGTGCCAGAGATGACCTTGGAGAAAGAAAAAACCTAGCCAAAAATGAGCATTTGCCAACCAAACGCGAGCTGATAGTAAATTTCCACTCTCGAAGTAAGGAAAGCGGTCAAAACCAATATTCAAAACTGGGCCATAGAACTCAACTGGGTAAGCCAGGGTGTTAACAGAGACGAAATAGGCAGCAATCATACTCATTAAAGCTAAAGCACCCAAACTGTAAGCTAGGTATGCTTCACCCGACCAAACAAACAGCTTTTTAGCCCATGAGAATGGTTTAGTCGTAATGTGCCAGATACCACCAGCAATACAGAGAATACTTACCCAAATATGACCACCAACCAAGTCTTCTAGATTGTTGACTCCAGCAATCCAGTGTCTACCACCACCACCAAAGAGATAGCCAAAAATCACTGTAGAATTCCAGGTAGGGTTAGAAATGACTCGCACCTCTCCCAAATTGCTATCATACAAGCCCCCAAAAAACATCGATTTGGCAACAAGTAAGCCAGCACCTAAACCTAGTAATACTAGGTGAATACCCAGAATTGTAGTCATTTTGTCGGCATCTTCCCAGCGATAGCCAAAGAAGGAAAATCTTTCTTCTAAAATGGCAGGGCCACGCAGGGCATGAAAAATACCACCAATACCCAAAAAAGCAGAGCTAATTAGGTGTATCACCCCAATAGCAAAGTAGGGATAGGTGTCTAGCACCTGTCCACCACTACCTACACCCCAGCCGAGAGTTGCTAAATGGGGTAATAAAATCAAGCCCTGCTCATACATTGGTTGTGAAAGGTTAAAGTGGGCGATTTCAAACAAGGTTGTCGCACCAGCCCAAAAAACGATTAACCCTGCATGAGCAACATGAGCGCCTAAAAGTCGCCCTGATAGTTCTGTTAACCGAGCATTTCCCGACCACCAGGGAATCGACTCCGATGTTTGAACAGCCATGCTTGTCATGACATTAGCTCCTGAGAAATTGTGCCTATGTCTGAGATCAATCAACCCAACTAATGAGTATCTATCTCAATAAACATTTAGGAACATATTATCAGAATTATTGAAACTAGTTGTCACTAATTTAATGTAAATTTTTGTAATGCTTTCTATAACTAAAGCTGCAAAATCTTTATATGCAATAGTTTCACGCGATATTAGTGCTTAAAAAATCTGTGATGATAAAGAAATAATTAATAAAACATTGCTATTAAATCTCAATAAGTCTATGGTACAGTGGAACCTACTTACACAATGTTAATAAACCTTCCGCATTCATGAGGCTGAATCCTATTTTGATTACTGGGGATAACAAAACAAGGATTTAGCCTTTTTTTGTATGCTACAGAAACTTTTAATCTCTGCTTCCTCTGTACTTATATTGCTTAATAAGTGTTTTATTTGACTACATTAGATGCAAAAGACACGTAATAAAGAAGAATTTTACCCATCTTTAAAAGGGTAATTCCTATCAACTAGATATTGACAAAATAAACTAAATAAGCGGCAAGAATAAACTTAACCATGTAACGCAAGTAAAAATACAGTAATTTAGTCCTTAATTCAGGACTAAAGTCCTGACTACAAACCTTTAATTATTTACGATGACTTGGTTAAATAAGCTTTTAGAAACAAGAAAGGAATCAAGTCCTTCAGTTTTGCTGAAAGGGGGATTACAGTGATTTTCAGCTAAATGAACTGTTAAAATTGCATCAGCAGTGAAGGTTGGCTTGCTCTTGTAACCAGGGATCTACTGGCTGTCCATCTTTGCGGCGTAGTTCAATTTCTATGGCTATAACTTCCTTAGAACCAGGAGGCGCGGGTTTTTGATGGAAAATAATGTCATAATCTAGTGGGTTATGTTTGCGTTCTTTTAACCAGTCCTGTACTTTGGTTGTGGCAAAAAACGACTGCCCTTGCTCAAACATCCGAGTAATCTGCATTTGTAATGTGTAGGGGTTGATGCGACCCATTTTTTAAACCCTTTGTTCAGTAAACCTCATATTCTAGTTTATCTTAAATGAAGGTGGAAAAGCTTCTGGAGTACGGTAAACTGTAATACTCCACATATTATGTGTTCGTTACAATCAGAGTTATAAACTAAATTGAGAGGACACCAGAATGCAAGTTAAATATGATCATGATAAGCGTAAATTGCTATCATCGCTGTGTCATGGGGCAATTTTCTTTAGTACAACACTATTTTCTATTGGGGTTCCCATTGTCATTACCTTCGTTTCTGATGACCCCGTGGTGAAAAGTAATGCTAAAGAATCGATTAATTTTCACTTTAATGTTTGGTTTTGGGCAACTATAATTGGTGTTCCTATCGGGATTCTATCTTTTCTCACCTTTGGGCTGGGCGGAATTTTATTCTTTCCTATAGTTGCGTTGGGTTTTGCTCTACACTGGGGATTGACAATTTGGGCGCTATTGCACTGTTTCAGCCAACCAAATGAACCATTCCGTTATCCGTTTATTTTTCGACTTCTCTAATTGTACTAACTCAATTTTTGCTGTTGCTGATTTCAAATATGAATTTTTCTCGCGCACCAGCGATCGCTTGTGTTGCATAGCTGTAAAAAAGCACGAATTTGTGAGATAGGTGCAAAGGTAATTCTAGTATTTCAGATTCTGATTCAGCAACACTCAATTTTTTTGTCTATACCTAATGATTGGTTTGATCTTACTTGTGGAATATTTAGGAATAATAAACATATATATGACTCCTATTTGAATTTTGATAGCTTGCGTGGCGTAAGCCATACAAAACGACCTATTCCTTGATTCCTTCTTCCCTGTTCCCTGTTCCCTGTTCCCTGTTCCCTACCTCTACGAATAAATTCATAAACCAAACCTGATTCCTATATATCTTCAGTTATAGACCGATAGGTAATTAATTCAGGGCAAAAATATTCACATTTCAACTATAAAATATATTCCCTAAATTCAGCCGCCAGCCAGAGGGAAACCAAGATATTAATTTTTATGCTGATAGGTATAGATATTCTGCACCTGGAAATATATGCCTCTTTACAAACTGGAAGAATTTGACCCTAACTACCGACAAACCTGTGGCGGTGATGATATAAAATCTTTAGACCTCTATACCGAAGGAGGAGTAAGGATTGGCTCGGTAGCTGATGCTTTAGTTGACCAAAATGGACGATTTCGGTATTTAGTGATTGATAGTAGCTTGGACTCTATTAATAAGAAGATATTACTACCAATCGGGTTATCTCATATCAATTATCCAGCCCAACGTGTTTATGTAGATGGACTGAGGAAAGAACAAGTCGAACGTTTACCTGAATATCAGGAAACTATGACTGTTGATGAAGATTATGAAACACAGGTACGCCTTGTTTTTCGTCCTGAAAGCAGAGACATAACTAATGGACGTGAGATATCTATTTACGAAAGAGAACCAGATTTATATAACTTAAATGAACAATATCATCAAACTCTCAGACTGTATGAAGAACGATTGATTGCTAACAAACATCGGGTTAAAACTGGAGAAGTAGCAGTTGGTAAACATATTGAAACACAAACAGCAAGGGTGACAGTACCAATTAAAAAAGAACGTGTTTTGATTGAACGAGTGCCGCCAACAGAAGCAGGAACGATTGTAGACCCCAATGCACTCAAATTCCAAGAAGGGGAAGTCACACGCATCGAATTGTACGAAGAAACGCCCGAAATTCGCAAGGAAGCGTTTGTGCGTGAAGAAGTAAGAGTGAAAAAAGTTGTAGATCGGCAAACGGTAGAAGCACAAGACACAATTCGCCGAGAACAGTTAGATATTGATACTACAGGCGAATTGCAAGTTGATGAAACTGGTATAGCAAAAAGAGAAGAGGCTGTTTGATTAGTTGGGATACGAAATTTATTGCGGAGATTTATATTTAGATAATACAGGCAGGGATTTCATCTCTGTCTGTACTTTTTTAATTGTGTTTAATAGATATGAAATGAATTGAATTCTGCGTTTTCTAGAAGCTTTGTAGATATGTTGTAAGTAAGTGGGCGTAAATGAAGTTAACTGGTGGAGGTTGTCATGGGTAAGGATTTTTGACCTGTTTACTTAATGTCTAATTAGGATCAGATAAACAGATGGATGTGATTGACTTTATATTGAATATTTTAGATATAATTCATTCACCAGAATATCTAACTTTTGATTGTATTCATTCAAACAAATTCGGTCAATAGTAGGAGGTAAAGGTGTCAATAAAGATTTATTTTGGTTACTAAAAGATAGTATGAAAATTCAGAGGTAAGTTCTAATGGTTCTTCACAAATTAGCAGATTTTGATCCAAATTACCATGAACATTTTCAAGGTAATGATATTAAAGGGCTAGGTGTCTACACAGACGTAGGTCATGAAAAGATTGGCACTATCAGTGATGTTTTAGTTGATGAAGAAGGACATTTTCGCTATCTAATTGTTGATTTAGGTTTTTGGATATTTGGTAAAAAAGTATTACTACCAGTTGGACGTTCCCGCATTGACTATGATGCTAATCGCGTCTACGCTCTTGGTATGACTAGAGAACAAGCGGAAGATTTGCCAAAATTTGAAGAAGGCAGAACACTGGACTACGACTATGAAGAACAGGTGCGTGGTGTTTATCGTGATACTAAATATAGTGCAAAACCTGTAGAAGCATCAACACCAACTTACACCCGTGAAACTTATACTTACGAACATGAACCTTCTTTGTATAGTCTCAATCAGCAAGACCATCCAACTTTACGATTATATGAAGAACGGCTGATTGCGAAAAAAAGACGCGAAAAAACTGGAGAAGTCGCAATTGGTAAGCACGTTGAAAGTGAAACTGCAAGAGTGTCAGTACCTATAGAAAAAGAACACGTTGTAATTGAGCGCGTGACTCCAGAGGATGCAGGTAGGGTTGTTTCTGCTAACGAAGCTAACTTCCGTGAAGGTGAAGTTGCTCGTGTAGAAATTTATGAAGAAACCCCAGAAATTAGCAAAGAAGCAGTTTTGCGTGAGGAAGTTAGAGTTAAAAAGGTTGTAGAGCAAGAGACTGTTGAAACTCAAGATACTGTGCGACGTGAAGAGTTAGATGTAAATGCTCCTAATCTTCCAGTTGAGGAACGTTAATCAAGATAACAAAGCGATTAGCCATGAACTAATCATGTCATGTTTGGTTAATTACTTATTATTAAAGCGTTAGCGTTGCAGAGTAATGGAATGAAACCCAACACCAAAAATTATCAGCTATGTTGGGTTTTACTTTATCTCTTGAGAGGTAAGCAACCTACAAATCTATCTAATACCAATTCTTGATGAGGATGCGCCAAATTATAGGAGAAATGAACGAACCGCAACACAGAAATAAATTCAGCGCAAGTTTATACGGGAATGGTATAAGAAAATAATTTTGGTCATAAGTAAAGTATTTTATCATTCGTTTTATGAATAGCCAACCAATGGCAAATAATCTTAAACAAGCCAAAGAGCAGACCAATATTCAACCCCTGTTAGAAACTTTAAAAAACAAAATCCAAGATTTTTCTGTATCTGATCGGCAAGGTCAAATAGTTGGCAAGGTCAAAGATTTAATTTTGGATGCTAATCGTCGGCTCAATTTAGTTATAGCTCAACAAGTGAGTCAAAAAAATAGCATAAATTCGGGTACATCAGATGTAATATCACATCGTTTAGTTTTATTGTTGAGCCAAAAAATCAACAAAATTGATAATTTTACTCGATCTATTCTCTTGGATATCGACAAATTAGAAGTAGAGTATATGCCTGAATATTTAGAAGCAGCACCAGACAATCAAAAAACAGTGAATAAGTTAACTGAAGCAAATAAGAATGACCAAATGATTAAAAATAAAATTGAAAAAGCCAATACAGTAGAAGTTGATGAAGAAGATATTGTACGTTTAATAGAAGAACGACTGATAGCTGATCATAAAAAGCGCAAAATAGGTGAGGTAATTGTTCGCAAAGAAATTGAAACTCGGATGGTACAAGTACCTGTGCGACGTGAAAAGTTAATTGTGGAGCAAGTCAGTCCAGAAAATAAACAACTTGCAGAAATTGATTTAAGCCAAGGTGAAATTGCTGGTATTGAGTTGATGGCGGGAGAAAGGCTTGAAGGTACGATGATCGATGGTCATTTAACTGTGCATGGTGATTTTAGTTCTCCGAAAATTGCTAGTTTACTGTTAAATGCGATCGCTCTTGAACAAAATCACGGCTGTCAGCAGGTGAAAATCACAATTACTGTCAAAGATGAGTCACTTCAGCAAAAATACCAGGAGTGGTTTGAGCGTTGTTCTCAAGGACAAAAACCCAAATTGTAAACGTCAGCTGATAGCTAGTAAGTTAATAGGGTGGGTATAATTGCCAACCCTATATTTTTTGTGTGTATTATTTATTGTTTGATATTTGACAATATATACTATAAGTAAGTTTAGGATTGCTCAATTTACTTATAGTCTAGTAGTTAGATTACATTGATGAAAAGTTTAGGGAAATATTTAAGTCTAGGGCTATTATCTACGTTTATGACGGCTACTCCCGGATTGGGGGCTGAACGCATTAGCTTTTTTTATCCTCCTTATGGTGAATTCTCCCTCAGTGTTGACTCTTTAGAAACATTTGCCCAGTCAGGCAAAATCACTGATGAATTTGCATTTTATGCTAGTCGTGCTAATCCCCAACAACTGGCTCAATTAAGAGAATTGCTTCAACAGCAATTTGATGTTACTCCTACCCTAGTTTCTCAGGTAACTTACTCACCCATTGGCGAAGACCTCATACAACGTTTAGGCAGCTTAATTCTGACTGAATCTAGACAAAATGGCTTTTTTGCCCTCAGAAGTGCTTTGATATTAGCTGCGGCTAATCCAGAGGGTTTAACGGTGGTGAATTTGCTGCGTCAGTTTCCCTCCCGGACAATACGACTAAGTTTTACAGAAGGGCTAAAGTTAGTCAATGATTTATTGCAAGTATTACAGAAAAGGGATCAGGTTGTAGCTTGGATTCAACAAGAAACAGACACCACTGCACTAATTGAACTTTTAAATGCAGAAGTTCCTAATAATACCATTGATTTCTCGCAACTACCAGATTTGCGATCGCCTGGTTCATTTACTTGGCAACGTCAGGAATTGACTTTCCAGGATAGGTTGCGAAATCGCACTATACCAACCCATATCTATATCCCAGAAGCGACCCCATTAACTAGCCCTGAAGATCCTTCAGCACCCTTTCCCCTAATTGTAATTTCTCATGGTATAGCTTCAGACCGTTCTTCTTTTGCCTACTTAGCGGAACATTTAGCATCCTACGGTTTTGCGGTAGCTGTATTAGAACACCCTGGTAGTAATGCTGAACGCGTTGAGCGCTACTTAACAGGTTTAGCTGGGCCCTTGGAAGCAAAGGAATTTATCAACCGACCTTTGGATATCACATTTCTCCTCGATCAACTTGAAACTATCGCAAAATCAAATCCTCAACTCCAAGGAAAATTTAATCTTCAGCAAGTCGGGGCTATTGGTCATTCTTTCGGTGGTTACACTGTTTTAAGTTTGGTAGGGGCAAAAATTAATTTTGAACAACTGCAACAAGACTGTGGTTCCGATATTTCTACTTTTAATTTGTCGCTATTTTTGCAGTGTCAAGTAACTGAGTTAGAAGCTAAAGATTACCAACTCCAAGATGAGCGCATTCAAGCAGTATTGGCGATTAATCCTTTATCTAGTTCAATTTTTGGAGAAAGTGAGGTTAGTCAAATTCAAGTTCCGGTCATGCTAGTTGCCAGTAGCCAGGATATTGCTACTCCCATCATATCTGAGCAGGTTCGTCCTTTTACTTGGCTGGCTACTCCTAATAAGTACTTGGTATTAATCGAAAACGCGACTCATTTTAGCGCGATCGCAGAACCAATTTCAGGAAATAATGTCTTACCCATACCACCAGCCTTGGTTGGGCCTGACTCTGCACCAGTCTATGCTTATCTGAAGACTCTGAATGTGGCTTTCTGGCAAACACACCTGCTTAACCGTCCTGAATACTCCCCTTATTTACAACCGTCTTATGCTCAATATCTGAGTCAATCTCCCTTAAATCTCAGTCTGTTAAATTCCTTTTCCACAGACAAATTAAATCAAGCCTTAAAAAAATGAAATTCCCGTCCGTAGTTACGCTTCAGTATACACTGTAACAAATGCTAAAATCCTGTCGTAAATAGTGAGGATAACTCAATGCCAGTTGCTGCTAACTCGATTAAATTTGGTACAGACGGCTGGCGGGGCGTTATTGGTGATGAGTTCACCTTTGAACGTCTAGCCTTGGTCGCGCCAATTGCTGCACAAGTCTTACATAATACATATTTTTCTACAGTTGGTAGCAAAACAATTGTTGTTGGCTACGACCGTCGATTTATGGCAGAAGACTTTGCCCGTGCTGTTGCTGATTCGGTCAGCGCTATCGGGTTTGATGTTTTACTCAGCCAAACCTATGCCCCAACTCCGGCTTTTAGTTGGGCAGCCAAAGACTTGAATGCTTTGGGGGCGCTAGTAATTACAGCCAGTCATAATCCTGGTTCATATTTAGGGTTAAAAGTCAAGGGTTCCTTTGGTGGTTCAGTACCGCCAGAAGTGACAAAAGAAATAGAAGCTTTATTATCTGCGGGTGTACCTAATCCAGTGGCTAACCCTGGGAAACAAGAACCGTTTAATCCTTGGCCAAGTTACATCACAGCATTAAAAGCTAAAGTTAATATTACCAAGATTCAAGCAGCGATCGCCTCTGGTAAACTGACATTATTTGCTGATGTTATGCACGGTGCAGCAGCTGGGGGATTAGAAAAATTACTAGGTGACGGCGTTAAAGAAATTAACAGCGATCGCGATCCCTTATTTGAAGGTGGTGCGCCAGAACCTTTGCCAAAATACCTATCTCGTTTATTTTCGGTAATCAAAACTCACCGTCAAATAGATAAATCAGGTTTAGCTGTAGGGTTAGTATTTGATGGCGACTGCGATCGCATTGCCGCAGTGGATGGCAACGCCAACTTTTTGAGTTCCCAAATTTTAATTCCCATCTTAATCGATCACTTAAAACTCCGGCGTAGCTTTAGCGGTGAAATCGTCAAAACTGTGAGTGGTTCTGATTTAATTCCCCGTGTAGCAGCACTGCATAACTTGCCACTTTTTGAAACCGCCGTAGGATATAAATACATTGCCGATAGAATGTTAGTAGCAGATGTATTATTAGGTGGAGAAGAATCAGGAGGAATCGGTTATGGTAGCCATATTCCCGAACGTGACGCACTACTATCAGCGCTGTATGTTCTAGAAGCAATTGTAGAATCTGGGTTAGATTTAAGCGATTATTATCACTCCTTACAAGAAAAAACAGGTTTCATCTCAGCTTATGATCGCATCGATTTGCCCTTATCCAGTATGGACGTGCGATCGCGTCTTTTAGAACAGCTGCAAACCCAACCATTAACAGAAATTGCCGATCAAGCTGTCATTGATTGTCAAACAATCGACGGTTATAAATTCCGCCTAGCTGACAACAGTTGGTTAATGATTCGGTTTAGCGGTACAGAACCAGTATTACGCCTGTATTGCGAAGCCCCAACCATAGAACAAGTACATCAAACCCTAGCTTGGGCAAAAAATTGGGCAGAGTAAGTGCTGATCTGAGTGCTGAGTGCTGAGTAAGAAGAAAAGACTTGAAAAGTTTTTATGAAGTACCCTTGATTCTTTGGTTTATTCAGCACTTACGAATTACAAACTACGTTAGCGAAGCTCTCCCAAAGGGAGCATTACGAACTACGAATTACGAATTACGAATTATGACTAAATTACTCGTAGTAGCGACAGGAAATCCCGGTAAATTGCGGGAAATGCAAGCTTATTTGGCTGATTCCGGTTGGGAATTAACTCTTAAACCAGAAGAATTAGACGTTGAAGAAACAGGCGAAACCTTTGCCGCTAATGCTTGTCTCAAAGCTTCCCAAATTGCTCAAGCTACAGGACAATGGGCGATCGCGGATGATTCTGGTTTGCAAGTAGATGCCCTCAAAGGCGCACCCGGAATATATTCGGCACGCTATGGCAGCAGCGACTCAGACCGCATTGCGAGGTTATTGCGAGAATTAGGTAACACTGTCAATCGTCAAGCCCAATTCGTCTGTGCAGCAGCGATCGCTCGTCCCGATGGTACAATTGCTTTAGAATCAGAAGGTATATGTCGCGGCGAAATTCTTCATGCACCCCGTGGCGAAGGTGGTTTTGGCTACGACCCAATATTTTATGTCCCAGAAAAACAATTGACCTTTGCACAGATGTCACGGGAATTGAAAGGATCAATTAGCCATCGAGGTAAAGCCTTAACAGTTCTCAGTTCTCAGTTATCAGTCAATAACTGGGTTTAATTCCTCACTATATCGGGCGTTGGTGGCGGATCTAAATCCCCTCTATACGTCTTGATAACTTTTTATTGTTCACTATTCATTGATTTAATTTCAATATCAAAATCTAACGCAAGATTTTTGCTGTTCTAACTTGAGTTGGAGAACTAACATTTGTCAATTGTTGACAATAAAACCATAACTTCAAAGCGGAGTGTGGCGTTAGCCATAGTTAAGTAGGGCTGGCTGAAGAAATCT
>NZ_JAYGHH010000011.1:0-11484 GCF_034931045.1 Nodularia sp. UHCC 0506 | reverse complement strand
CAGCACCCCCTAAGTATATGAAGCTTTTAGGAAATCTCGCTTTAGCCCTACTATTTGGCACTATGTCAGTGACAGCCTTGAATCCCATGTTTAAGGCTATAGCCCAAGAAGCCTCAGAAGCCCCAGAAACAGAGATGCAATCTCCTCCCGAACCTGGCACTAACCAACGGATAGAGATGGGAGAGGTAGAGATTCAAATAGAAGAGGAAAAGGAAGTAGAATTAGAACCTGAACAAAGTATCACTAATACTCCCAAACCGATGGAGGAAAGTAGTTCCGATTAGCAGCACCTATTCCCTGTTCCCTATCCTCAAAAATAACTAACGGCACGCTATGGGAACAGCAAGCCCTACTTACCATTTGTAAATTGCTGACAATATTATAGCGTGGCGTTAGCCATAGGTAAGTCAATGAAGCCTTTAGGAAATGTCGCTTTAGCGCTACTACTTGGAACTATATCAGTTACAGCCTTAAATCCTCTGTCTCAGGCTATAGCCCAAAAAACCGAGATGCCCTCTCCTCCTGAATCTGTCAACCAACAAATAGATATTCAAGAGATAGGTATTCAAATAGAAAATAAAATTGAAATAGAATTAGAACCGAAACAAAGTATCATTCATACACCAGAATCTGGTGAGCAAAAAAGTTCTGATTAACAATGATTTTCGCTCAGTCAAATTAATTCAAAAGTTTATTTTTCCTTAAGTTGGCTGAAATCGTCTGGGATATATGACAGAATTGCTTCAGCTTTTAGTTGCAGTGGAGTGATGCGGCGTAAATCATTCACACTCCGTTAACCTCAAGGCATAATGATTCTTGATTCAACCAATATGTCGGTTAATCATGAATCATATCTCTAAACCCGCCCGTACTACCCAATGTGTCCATAGGTACAAAAGCTTACTTGCATAAACTGAAGTGATCATATATTCTAGTCATTGCTCTAATCCCTGCCCTAGATGAATAAAGCATTGAACGAAACGCTTTCAATCTTAATTGCCCAAAGCATAAAAAGTAAAGCTAATCAGCCATTTGATAACGCTTACAGAGCAGTATTAGCGACAGAGAAAGCCAAATATGTTCAGGGGTTTTTAGCTGTTGCCCAAATGCCATACCAACCGATTGAACATGGCTGGATAGAATTAGGCGATGCCTCTGGAAATGATGCTTCTATTGTGAATATTATCGACCCCACCTTACCACACCTGTATAAAACAGCCCAAGAACTTTGGTATTTCGCTGCCCAAAGCTTTAGTATCAAGCAACTAAAAGCGATTATTGAAGAATCAAAAGAAGATTATCCCGAAGATAATCCATTACCAATCTATGGTGATGCACCTTATGAATATTATGGGGATGTTATGTTGGGTGGTCAGGAATATTTAGCAGCTTATCAGGCAGCAGAGGCTAAGTGCAAAGAACTCAGAGAATTAAACGCCACGATTAACTAAATTACAAAAACCCCATGAGTCAGACTGCTTTAAATTTAGTGGCAATATCTATATTTCTGATGACTTTATCAGTGCTGTTGGGGCCATTAATTCATTTGTCCCCAGCCGTACCAGCTATTGCTACCTTCACTATTTTAGGAATAGCCACTTTCGATAATTTCAGTTTGCAAGGTCAGGGAGGGACGATAATTTTAGATTGGATTGCAGGTTTTTCTCCTGAACACCGCGATCGCATTATCCACCATGAAGCAGGCCATTTTCTAACAGCGCATCTACTAGATATTCCTGTGACTGGCTATACACTCAGCGCTTGGGAAGCTTGGAGACAAGGACAACCGGGACAAGGTGGTGTTAGCTTTGATGATGGTGAATTAGCAACTCAATTACAACGGGGGACAATCAGCACCCAAATCATAGACCGCTATTGTACAATTTGGATGGCGGGGATTGTGGCAGAAACTTTAGTTTTTGATCATGCTCAAGGTGGATCTGATGATCAAAGCAAACTAACTGGAGTCTTAGCAGGTTTAGGTTTTTCGCCGGCAGATATTCAGCAGAAAAAACGGTTTCATCTTCTGCAAGCCAAAAATTTACTGCAAGAAAATTGGTCTAGTTACGAAGTTTTAGTCAAATCCATGCAACAACGCGTTTCTGTAATTGATTGTCAACGAATAATTGATGATGTTGCTGCATGAATTGCGTCTCTATGAAGAAACTGCTTTGAGATGGGGAACAGAGGTAGAATAGTCACACCCCACAACTTGGTTACGTCCAGCAGCTTTAGCCTGTAATAAGTATTGATCAGCACGATGCAGTAAGCTGAACCCATGCACATCATCATTTGCTTGCAGACTGGCAGTACCTAAGCTAATAGTGATATTAATAGCTAGTTTACTGTTGATTGTAAACGTTTCATCGCCAATGATACGGTTAAGACGCTTTGCCACTAAAAATGCTTCTTCAGCATTAGTGTCAGCTAAAATTAAGACAAATTCCTCGCCACCATAACGAAAAGCAGTATCTTGAAACCGCAGATTGCGCCGCAGACGATTACATATTAATTGTAAGATGCGATCGCCAACTAAATGCCCATAGGTATCGTTAACTTTTTTAAAATAGTCTACATCTAGAATAATTAAACTCAAGGGATTTCCTTTTGTCCGTGCTTGAATGATTTGTCTGGGTAATTCCCATTCCAACGCCCGGCGATTATTCATTTCTGTCAAGGAATCAGCTAAGGCGATAGTTGACAATAAATCATTTGTCTGGAATAACTCCCGGTATTTCTGCGCTTTCCGTACACCCACCATCACTTGAGCTAACACTAAAGTATGATGTGCTGTCATACCTGTAAAATTAGACTCTGTTTTTGTCTCAGGGAGTTGCCAAATATAAGCATCGGCCCCTTGTTTGAGTGCAGTTGCAGTGGTTTCTAATTCCCATTCCCAGTCCTGCTGATCTCTAGCAACCAGTTGCTGGGGACGATCTTCTAAAAAAATACAGTAGATCCACGATAGCTGAGTTTGAGTTTTCAACCAGTGGCACAGTTCCATACTGCCATCCATACTCCCCTGTGTAATTACTATATCCGGCGGTGTAATTTGAATGTGCGACACTGCCTGATTCATATTTATGATAACTTCTATACTAAAATTCCTGGCATCAAGGATATGATGGGGAAGTGTTTTGAGAAAGTTCTGACTTCCAAAGACCAGAATAGAAATTTTCATTACTGTACTTTCTGCCCCATTTCAAGCTAAGATTTACCGATTTTTTCCTAAAATTAAATCTAACTGTATTTATTTAAATGGAAAACTACCCTCAATTTAATATGTAGAAAATTTAAATATACAATATACGTGTATCTTCAACTTAAACAATTATCAAATTTCACAATTAATTTTTCTTATCTTACATTTTTTGCCAAGTATAAATACGGAATATTCTTACAAGACTGAAGAATCTTGGTTTAAGTTATTGCTATAAGTTATCTGATCAGCTTTCACGGTGAAAAAATTTGTATTTACATGAGTTTTAAAGGTGACGAATCATCATCAATAGCCTTCAATGTGAAAGCCAGCCGCAACAATTACTTGTTTAATAGATTCCTCAGCAGCAGAAGTTTCCACAGTGACTGTTTTATCTTGAACATCTACATCTACTAGAGCATTGGGTTCCATGACGTGAATAGATTCTGTGATTTTTGCTGCACATTGATCACAAGCAATATCTGGAACTTTTAGTTTAAGTGCCATTACTGTTCTCTAGATATAAATTTTATTTTTGTTAATTAAATTGATACTATCAGTGCAGATAGCGATGGGCAAAGCCCCGCCTTCGGCGATCGCACATCTGACTAAAGTTAGGTAATGTGGAATTTACAGATAGAGACAGTGAAAAAAAGTAGAGCAGTTTTATAGAAAATTTCCACCATCTGCGTTTATATGCGTCCATCTGCGTTTAATTATTACTGCTTGTACCTCACTGGAATGGGAACTGCCATAACTCCCGACAAGCAAAAATGTCTGGCAGGAAACTTAAACAAAATGCCAAAATAGAGATACAGCAGCTTTCATTGAGATAAATTAAAGAGTTATCTGTGTTTATCTATGTCCATCTGTGTGATGGCATAGAAGCCCTATCCTGGGGCATACTTTTTCTGTAAAAACGACTATTATTGAAACTAATTTTTCAACCCATGCCTGAAAATCCCCAAAAACTGAGCGGTAACGAAATTCGCGACTTATTTCTGAACTTCTTTGCCGAAAGAGGACACCAAATTCTCCCCAGCGCTTCCCTCGTCCCAGAAGATCCCACAGTGCTGCTGACAATTGCGGGGATGCTACCATTTAAACCGATATTCTTAGGACAGCGCACAGCAGAATTTAATCGCGCCACCACATCGCAAAAGTGCATCCGGACAAATGACATCGAGAATGTGGGACGCACCAAACGCCATCATACATTTTTTGAGATGTTGGGTAACTTTAGCTTTGGAGATTATTTTAAACCACAAGCGATCGCCTGGGGTTGGGAATTATCCACTCAAGTTTTCGGCTTACCACCAGAAAAGCTAGTAGTCAGCGTCTTTGAAGATGATGATGAAGCATATAATATTTGGCGCGATGATATTGGCGTACCCGAAGCTAGAATCAAGCGCATGGGCGAAGACGATAACTTTTGGGTATCTGGACACACAGGCCCCTGTGGACCCTGTTCGGAAATTTATTATGATTTTCACCCGGAATTGGGAGATGAAAACATCGATTTAGAAGACGATACCCGGTTTATCGAGTTTTATAACCTGGTATTCATGCAATATAACCGAGATGCTGAAGGTAATTTAACACCTCTGCAAAACAAAAACATTGATACTGGGATGGGTTTGGAAAGGATGGCGCAAATCCTGCAACAAGTCCCGAATAACTACGAAACTGATTTAATTTTCCCGATTATCGAGACAGCCGCCGAAATCGCTGGAATTGATTACCACAAAAGCGACGAAACCACCAAAGTTTCCTTAAAAGTTATTGGTGATCATGTCCGTTCTGTGGTACAAATGATTTCTGATGAAATTCGCGCCTCCAATGTGGGACGGGGTTATGTATTGCGGCGATTAATTCGGCGGGTGGTACGTCATGGGCGATTATTGGGAATTAACAGCGAATTTATTACCCAAGTTGCCGAAACTGCAATTTCCCTGTCAGAATCAGCTTATCCCAATGTTAGGCAACGGGAAGCAGCAATTAAAGCTGAGTTGCAACGGGAAGAAGCCAATTTCCTCAGAACTTTGGATAGAGGCGAGAAACTTTTAGAGGAAATCATCCAAGAGGTGAAACAACAAGGTAAAACCTCTATTAGCGGTGAAAGTGCCTTTACTTTATACGATACCTTTGGTTTCCCCCTGGAACTGACCCAAGAAATCGCCGCAGAAAATCAGCTAACTGTAGATGAAGCGGGATTTAACGCCGAAATGCAAAAGCAGGTGGAACGTGCCAAAGCTGCCCACGAAACCATTGATTTAACTGTGCAAGGTTCCCTGGATAAGTTAGCCGAACACATCCAGGCGACGGAATTTATCGGTTATACCCAACCTGCGGCGACAGCGAAAGTCGAAGCCATATTAATAGATGGCATTGCCCAAGAGGAAGCAGAAGCCGGGACAGAAATTCAAATTGTGATCAATCAAACCCCATTTTATGCCGAGTCTGGGGGACAAATTGGGGATAAAGGTTATATCTCCGGTGATGGTGTGGTGGTGAGGGTAGAAGATGTGAAAAGAGAATCTGATTTTTTTATCCACTTTGGACGCATCGAACGTGGTACAATCCGAGTAGGAGATACTGTAACTGCTCAAATTGATCGGGCTTGTCGTCGTCGCGCTGAAGCTAACCATACTGCAACCCATTTATTGCAAGCGGCGTTAAAGAAACTTGTGGATGATAGTATATCTCAAGCCGGTTCTCTGGTTTCCTTTGATAGATTGCGCTTTGACTTTAACTGTCCCCGTGGTTTGACAGCAGCAGAAGTGGAACAAGTTGAAGCCCAGGTAAATACTTGGATTGCGGAAGCACATACTGCAAACATAGAAGTATTACCTATAGCCGAGGCAAAGGCTAGGGGTGCTGTGGCGATGTTTGGGGAAAAATACGGTGAAGAAGTGCGGGTGATTGATTTCCCTAGCGTGTCAATGGAACTCTGCGGTGGAACTCACGTAAGTAATACTGCGGAAATTGGCATATTTAAGATTATCTCTGAGGCGGGTGTGGCTTCTGGGGTGCGACGCATTGAGGCTGTATCTGGTCCAGCAATCTTGGATTATCTCAATGTTCGGGATAATGTAGTTAAGGATTTAAGCGATCGCTTTAAAGTTAAACCCGAAGAATTACCAGAGAGAATCACAACTCTGCAAACTGAACTGAGAAATAGTGAGAAACAATTAGCTACACTGAAATCACAATTGGCGATCGCTAAATCAGACAGTTTGCTGCAAACAGTAGAATCTGTAGGCGATTATCAAATTTTGGTGGCGCAGATGGAAGACGTTGACCCGGAATCATTGAAAACTGCGGCGGAAAGGTTACTGCAAAAAATCGGTAATGGTGCTGTGGTGCTGGGTTCTGTTCCGGAAGCCGGGAAGGTGAGTATAGTTGCAGCTTTCAGCGCAGAGGTGAATAAAAAGGGACTGCAAGCGGGTAAATTTGTCGGTACTATTGCCAAGATTTGCGGCGGTGGCGGTGGTGGAAGACCGAATTTAGCCCAAGCCGGCGGACGGGATGCGAGTAAGTTACCAGAAGCGTTAGCCAAGGCTCACAGTGATTTACTCTCAGCACTGAGTTAATTATCTTCTCTTGTGGGGCGGGCATCTTGCCTGCCTTTGATATTCTTAATAAGGCGGTTTTTGTTTTACTAAATCTGATTTAATATTTATTGTGGGTAGATGAATTGACAAAAGTATAGAAATGGATAATTTACTATGAAAGTTCTACAACAATCATCAACACTGAGGGCAAGATTTAACGAAAAAATCAATGCTAAAAAATCTGCTCAACGTCAAGAAGTTAATCAGGTCTTAGGTAATAATTTATTCGGTCAATTAGGTTCATTTGTATATGAATTTCAACAAGTTAAAAATCAATTCCAAGGCAACATGGGGGAGTGGGGTATATCAGCAATTATGCAAGCCTTCCCCGATACATGGGTAATGTTCAATAATGCTTTAATTCCCACTAACAACTCAGGTGATTTAACAGAAATAGACCATTTAATTATCGGGTTAAAAGGCATTTTTTTATTAGAAATTAAAACCTGGAAAGGTTCATTTACTGCATACCAGGATAAATGGAAACGTCGAGAAGGCAACAGTTGGGTAGCAATATCTAATAGTCCTACTTCTCAAAGTGCTTATCATCAAAAAATGTTTAGCCGATGGATAAATTCTGTAGTTCCAAACCTTCCTGATACTTCTGTTTATGCTCCTGTGGTGTTTCCCATAGCTAAATGGTTAGGAATTAATAATTGTTCAGTACCAGTTTTTCATGGTGTACCCGCACTGCTACAAACAATGGTTAGTTGTCCTCAGTGTTTAACAGAAAGAGAAGTACAGTTAATTGCTGAAGCTGTAGCCAATTATAAGATTCCTGAAAATACTGCCCCAATTCCTAAACCAAAACTTGTTAAACGTCAAAATGATCACATTTGAAGCTTTTACCGTTCTCCCATATATAAGATTAACAAATCAATTTTTGGGTTAAGCCTATATTAAAGCAGGAATCCCAGCCGATATGACGTTGCGAGTAGTCATTGACACAAACATTTGGATTCGCATTTTGCTAAAAGGACGAGTTACGTTGCCGATTTTGGAAGCATTTAATCAACACAAATTCCAGTTGGTAATGAGTCAACCTCTCATGGAAGAACTCCATCTTGTTTGGAATCGCTCCCGTTTAAGAAAGGTCAAGCCAAATTCGATTATCAATAGCAAAAACGATCGCATAATCTTAACTTAGATTAAGTGCGATCGCATCAATTAATTATCGGTTTTTTTTATCGAAGCCGAAACATATATTGATAGAGGTGATTTAAGCGTTGTTTGTAGCTTGACGACGGCGAGATAAACCAACGACTCCAGCTACCAAACCAAGACCTAACAAGCTCGCTGGTTCAGGTACGGTTGTTGGCACGGATGCACCCACAACTTTGAAGTCAGGTCCGTTAAAGTTTGATTCAGCACTGACCCGAATCCCTACGATAGAGCTGTTTTTAGCTAGACCGAAAGCTGTCAAGTCCAAACCTTTAGAACCAACTGCTTGAGCGCTCCCAATCTCAGTCGTATCAATGCTATAACCAGCATCTGTCCACATATTCGCCAAAATTGTGAAAGCGGAGGAGCCTGCTAGTACATTGCCGACAGCATCAATAGCTTCAACCTTTAACTTACTATTCAGTCCCCGTTCCCAGAAAAACAAGTTATCTACTGCGTCGGCAAAGAAAAGGTTGAGTTTAAACTGACCATCATCTTCACCATCTATGATGTTGTTGAGGTTAAGATTTCCCAGTGAAGCAGCTATCTGAACAGCAGTAGGATCTTCAGCAACTACACCATCGGCATTATCTCCTGCATCTGAGCTGGCTGGACCCAAAGCACCATTATTTTCAATAATAGTGGCGCTCTCAACTAAGATAAAATCACTGATGATGTTTCCGTTCTTCTCTACCGAGTTCAAAAAGATATTTTCTGTGGCATCGCCAGTCTGAGTGAAGTTAGTCGTGAATGAAAAAGCCTGTGCAGGAGTTGAAGATAAGGCTAAAACACCAGCAGCCATGAAGCCTGTCAAATTAGTAATACTTTGTAGTTTCATGATGTAACTCACATACGATTTGTGTTGCCATTTCATCATGCCACAAGTATATTCCGAAATATAGGTAATTTACGTAATCTTATTTTTCAATTTCAAGTTCAGTGTTTATACATAAACATTAAGCAAAGTCTTATGATAGAAGACTTTTCCATGTTTCATAATTCATACTGTGGTATTTACTGCCCCTTTTTTTAAGTAAATTGAGTGTTTAGCTTCACACTTTCATCATACTTTCAGTTTTGGCAACTCGGCGGCTAACTCAATATTTGACGAAATTTCTGCCATCACATAAACCTGAAGTCCATTTTCGCCCCGCTTCTTGGAGAGTTTTGGTTATTTGGCATAGGTTTTTCTTTCCGCAAAGGTACGCAGATATCTCTTTTTTGGCATACTTGGCGACTTGGCGGTTCGTTTAAACAGTTTGCAGAGATCGAGAGATTTTCGCCATTTTTTGGGCTTGTCGAACCATTTGACAGGCGTAACCCCATTCATTGTCATACCAACTCATGATTTTTACTAAGTCGCCATCCACAACTTGAGTCATGCTTAAATCGACAATTGAGGCGCGAGAATCTTGGATAATATCAGATGAAACTATAGGATCTTCGCAGACACCTAAAACATCTTGGTATCTTTGGTTATTGGTTTCTTCTCTAAAAACATTATTGATTTCTTCTACAGTAGTTGGTCTTGCGGTGACAAAAGTGATATCTGCAATGGAACCGACCGTGACAGGAACCCGTATCGCTGCACCATCAAACTTGTTTGCGTATTGGGTGAGAACTTGAGCCGTGGCGATCGCTGCCCCGGTTGTAGTTGGTACTATATTAGCAGCCGCAGCTCTACCCCTAGTAAATTTTTTATGCGGTCTATCCACTATCTCTTGACTGGAAGTATAGGCGTGAACTGTGGTCATAATTGCCTTTTTTACTCCGATTCTTCTGCCCATGACTTCGACGACGGGAGTAATGCAATTAGTGGTACAACTGGCACAGGAAACCATCCGCTCTGATTCGGGAGTTTCGTTAACGCCATACACAATTGTCTGAATATCTTTGGTCTTGGCTGGAGCCGATAAGATCACATTTTTAGCTCCGGCTTGCAGATGTTTTTCTAGTTTTTCTTTTTTGGTGAATATTCCTGTACATTCAAAGACGATATCAATATCTAAGTCATCCCAAGGCAGGTTAGTTGGGTCTTTTTCCTTAAATACTTGATATGTTTTACAACCAATTATTAAATTATTACTATTACTTTCTACAGGTTTTTCATATCTACCATAAACAGTATCATATTTCAATAAATAAGCTAAATTATCTGGTGGAATTATCTCATTTATAGCGACTAATTCTAATTCGTTATTATTCAGAAGAATCTTTAAAACTGCTCTACCAATTCTACCTAATCCATTAATTGCTACTCTCGTCATAATTTACCTACTTTGGGAATTGATGTTATTTTTATGAGGAAGGCGGGCAGGATGCCCACCCCACTGTATGCCTAAAATCTTCACCTAATGCGCTACAAGTTGCTCGGTGCGTTTGGCTAGTAGCTGCTTGGCTTGTTCTGCTGTATTCTGGTTTTCTTGTTTGATATTTTGGAAGAATTGGACGAGTTCGCGATCGCCTGCTTGTTCGGCATCTTGGATATATGTTTCGCAGCACGCAGAACACTTAAGAGCATGGTACAATACACTAATCAAATTGAAGTGTTCGTCTTTAGTTCCAGTACGATACTTATCAGACATTTTCTTCACTCCTGGTGACAGTAATTTCTACGGTAACTGTGGCTTTTGCTGTTAACTCCTACCAGAAGAAAGAGTTAGACATTAATGTTTATACTCCCACTGGCTGTCTGACTTGCGATTTCACAGCGTCCACAATGGCATCTGCATCAATTTTGGCAGCATGAAGTAGTTCTTCTGGTGTGCCTGAACTTGGCATATCTCGCACCGCTAATTTAATTAATCGCAGTTGGGGGCCATCATAAATGGGTGTGTTGCTAGTACCAGCAAAGGCATCCAGCACCGCCGCACCCAGTCCGCCTTCTATCCAATGGTCTTCCACTACAACTAAATTTCCTTCGGTATCCCGTGCAGCTTGATGCAATGTCTGCATATCAATGGGTTTGACTGAGTAAGCATCGATGACGCGAACTGTGATTCCTTCGTCTTTCAGTCTGTCGTAAGCCTTAATTGCTTCATGGAGAGTAATACCTGCACCAATCACCGCCGCTTGATCTTGGTCAGAACTGCGAATAATCTTGCTTCCACCAATGGGAAATTCTTCTTGAGATTCATAGATAATCGGTGTACTTTCCCTAGTTGTGCGAAGATAAACAATACCATTGCGATCGCTCATTTGGGCAACTAACTTGGCTGTCTGATTGGCATCACTGGGATAAAGTACCGTACTACTCCACACAGCCCGAAATGCGGCTAAATCTTCTAAAGCCATCTGTGAAGCACCATCCTGTCCAATGGATACCCCCGCATGGGAACCCACTAATTTAATGTTGGCACGAGATACAGCCGCCATCCTGACAAAATCGTAAGCACGGGAGAGGAACGCCGCAAAGGTTGAAGCGAAGGGTTTGTATTCTCGCACCTGTAAGCCCACCGCAGCTGCTACCATTTGCTGTTCAGCAATATACATCTCAAAGTAGCGCTCTGG
>NZ_JAYGHH010000010.1:86963-121933 GCF_034931045.1 Nodularia sp. UHCC 0506 | reverse complement strand
AAGCTGATGAAGTAAGCTGGAAAACATCTATTTTGCATATTTAATTTACCTAAAACTCTTGTGGGGTGGGCATCCTGCCCGCCCATGTTACGCCCATGAAAAAATCCCCCACCTTACAGCAGGGGATTTTTATTAACCTACAAAACTAGCAGTCGAATTAACCGAACTTACCAGCAGTGGAGGCAATCAAGAACGCCGCGTAGGTAACAACGTAGCCGACAGTGAAGTGGGCTAGACCTACCAAACGAGCTTGAACGATAGACAGAGCAACGGGCTTGTCTTTCCAGCGAACCAAGTTAGCTAGAGGAGTACGCTCGTGCGCCCAAACAAGGGTTTCAATCAACTCTTGCCAGTAACCTCTCCAAGAAATCAGGAACATGAAACCAGTTGCCCAAACAAGGTGTCCAAAGAGGAACATCCAAGCCCAAACAGACAGGTTATTCACGCCGTAGGGGTTGTAGCCGTTAATCAACTGAGCCGAGTTAGCCCAGAGGTAGTCACGGAACCAGCCCATGAGATATGTAGAGTTTTCGTTAAACTGAGCAACGTTACCTTGCCAAATGCCTAGATGTTTCCAGTGCCAGTAGAAGGTTACCCAACCAATGGTGTTCAACATCCAGAACATCGCTAGGTAGAAAGAGTCCCAAGCTGAGATGTCGCAAGTACCGCCACGGCCTGGACCGTCGCAAGGGAACGCATAGCCGAAGTCCTTTTTATCGGGCATCAACTTGGAACCACGAGCGTCCAAAGCACCTTTAACAAGTACCAAGGTGGTGGTGTGAATAGCCAAAGCGAATGCGTGGTGAACCAAGAAGTCGCCAGGGCCAATTGTTAAGAATAGGGAGTTGGTACCAGAGTTAATGGCATCCAACCAGCCACCCAACCAAACGTTGCCGTAGTTAGGATAAGCTGTGTAGGCGATGCTGTCAGGGTTAGACAGCAATGTGTCTAAACCGTAAAGTACTTTACCGTGAGCAGCTTGAATGAATTGTGCGAACACAGGCTCAATCAAGATTTGCTTTTCAGGAGTACCGAAAGCTACTACTACGTCATTGTGTACATACAGACCAAGGGTATGGAAGCCCAAGAATAGCGATACCCAGCTGAGGTGAGAGATGATCGCTTCTTTGTGCTGTAATATCCGGTCAAGTACGTTGCCTTTGTTTTGTTCGGGGTCGTAGTCACGTACCCAGAAGATGGCGGCGTGGGCAAAAGCACCAACCATCAAGAAGCCAGCAATATACTGGTGGTGAGTGTACAACGCTGCTTGAGTTGTGTAGTCCTTAGCAATGAATGCGTAAGGAGGCAGAGCGTACATATGCTGCGCTACCAACGAAGTGGCAGTTCCCAGTGCTGCTAATGCTAAAGACAACTGGAAATGCAGCGAGTTGTTAATGGTGTCGTACAAACCTTGGTGGGGCAGGTTGAATTGACCTTCACTCTTGCTACCAGGTACTAAACCAGATTTGGAATTCAGCATTTCTTTGATGCTGTGACCAATTCCAAAGTTAGTCCGGTACATATGACCAGCAATAATGAAGATAACTGCGATCGCCAAGTGGTGATGAGCCATATCGGTCAACCACAAGGATTCTGTCTGAGGATGGAAACCACCCAAGAAAGTCAGAATCGCTGTACCTGAACCTTCAGATGTACTAAAAATATGTCCAGCAGTATCAGGGTTAGCAGCGTAAACTCCCCAGTTACCTGTGAAGAACGGAGTCAAACCTGCTGGGTGGGGCAGTGTGGTGAGGAAGTTATCCCAACCAACGTGCTGTCCGCGAGATTCGGGGATAGCAACGTGAACCAAGTGACCAGCCCAAGCCAAAGAACTAACACCAAACAACGCTGATAAGTGATGGTTCAGGCGGGGTTCAGCACTCTTAAACCAAGAGAGGCTAGGACGGAACTTGGGTTGTAAGTGCAACCAACCAGCAAATAAGAATAACGCTGATAACAAGAGGAGGAACACAGAACCGGTATACAGTTCGCTGTTCGTCCGCATTCCGATGGTATACCACCAGTGGTAAACACCAGAGTAAGCAATGTTTACAGGATTGCTTGCGCCACCTTGGGTAAATGCTTCAATGGCAGGTTCACCAAAGTGGGGGTCCCAAATCGCATGGGCGATGGGGCGGATGTGAAGGGGATCTTTAATCCACTGTTCAAAGTTACCTTGCCAGGCCACGTGAAACAGGAGGCTGGAAGCCCACAGGAAAATGATTGCCAAGTGACCGAAGTGAGTGGCGAAAATCTTTTGGTAAAGATTTTCTTCAGTCATGCCATCGTGGCTTTCAAAGTCGTTTCCTGTAGCGATCGCATACCATATCCGACGAGTAGTCGGGTCCTGTGCGAGATCCTGGCTAAATTTTGGAAATTTCGTTGCCATAGGTTTGAGAAATCCTCTGACTTTTAGCCATCAGGTGTCATCTTTTGAAGTTCTGAGTTTTGAGTAATAGGTTTTGAGCTTTGAATACTCAGCACCCAGCCCTCAGCCCTCAGCCCTTCTGAAGTGAATTGCTACCCTACTGAAAGGATGTGTGCGTGGAAGAATGCCCAGGTGGTTACAATTCCTCCTAAGAGGTAGTGAGCTACACCTACAGCTCGTCCCTGAATGATGCTCAGAGCGCGAGGCTGAATTGCTGGTGCTACTTTCAACTTATTGTGCGCCCAAACAATGGACTCAATCAGTTCTTGCCAGTAGCCGCGACCACTGAACAGGAACATTAAGCTGAATGCCCATACAAAGTGAGCGCCTAAGAAGAGTAGACCATAAGCAGATAAAGCACTGCCGTAGGAGTTGATTACTTGTGCAGCTTGCGCCCACAAGAAGTCACGCAACCAGCCGTTAATGGTGATGGCACTTTCAGCAAAGTTACCATAGGTAATATGAGACACATTACCTGCTGCATCTACTGTTCCCCAGACATCTGATTGCATTTTCCAACTGAAGTGGAAGATTACAATCGATAGAGAGTTGTACATCCAGAATAATCCGAGGAACACATGGTCCCAACCAGATACTTGGCAAGTACCGCCACGGCCTGGACCGTCGCAAGGGAAGCGGAAGCCTAAGTTTGCCTTGTCTGGAATCAGACGAGAACTACGGGCGTACAATACACCCTTGAGCAGAATCAGGACGGTGACGTGAATGGTGAAGGCGTGGATGTGGTGAACTAAGAAGTCCGCTGTACCCAAAGCAATAGGCATCATTGCCACTTTGCCGCCGACAGCCAAAATACCGCCGCCAAAAGCATAACTAACTGGCTCTATAGCATTAGGAGCAGTACCACCAGGAGCTAGGGTATGCAAGTTTTGCACCCACTGAGCAAATACTGGCTGCAACTGAATTGCCGAGTCGGAGAACATATCTTGGGGACGACCCAAGGCACGCATTGTATCGTTGTGGATGTACAATCCAAAGCTGTGGAAGCCTAAGAAAATACACACCCAGTTCAGATGGGAAATAATAGCATCCCGGTGACGAATCACACGATCTAACACGTTGTTTTGGTTCACAACAGGATCGTAATCCCGCACCATGAATATGGCTGCGTGAGCCGCACCACCAACAATCAAGAAGCCACCGATCCACATATGGTGAGTGAATATACACAATTGCGTTGCGTAGTCCGTTGCCAAGTACGGATACGGGGGCATTGCGTACATATGGTGAGCAATAATGATGGTCAGTGAACCCAAGAAAGCAAGGTTAGTTGCCAACTGAGCGTGCCAGGATGTGGTCAGGTTTTCATACAAACCTTTATGACCTTCTCCTGTGAAGGGACCTTTATGGTTTTCCAGGATTTCTTTAATACTGTGACCGATACCCCAGTTGGTACGGTACATATGACCAGCAATGATGAACAGAACCGCGATCGCCAAATGGTGATGGGCAATATCGGTCATCCACAAGCCGCCTGTTACTGGGTTCAAACCGCCCTTGAAGGTGAGGAAGTCAGCATACTGACCCCAATTCAAGGTGAAGAATGGTGTTAACCCACTGGCAAAGCTGGGATACAAATCTGTCAACAAATCTTTGTTCAGGATGAACTCGTGGGGTAAAGGTATATCTTTAGCCGCTACACCCGCATCCAATAGTTTGTTGATTGGTGCTGACACATGGATTAGGTGTCCAGTCCATCCCAAGGAACCACAACCTAGCAATACTGCCAAGTGATGATTCAGCATTGACTCCACGTTCTGGAACCATTCCAGTTTGGGAGCGCGCTTGTGGTAATGGAACCAACCAGCAAATAAGAACAATCCTGCTAATACCAAGCCGCCAATAGCTGTGACATAAAGCTGGAATGAGCTTGTGATTCCCCAGCCGCGCCATACTTGGAACAAGCCAGAGGTGATCTGAATACCGTGGAATCCACCACCGACATCACCATTTAAAATGTCTTGTCCCACAATGGGCCATACGACTTGAGCGCTGGGCCTCACATTTAATGGGTCGCTTAACCAGGCTTCGTAATTCGAGAATTTAGCGCCGTGGAATAACATCCCGCTTAACCAAATCGCTACTACGGATAAATGTCCGAAGTGTGCTGCGAAGATTTTACGAGAAATGTCTTCTAAATCGCTTGTATGTGTATCAAAGTCATGGGCGAGGGCATGAAGGTTCCAAATCCAGGTGGTGGTTTTGGGGCCTTTGGCTAAGGATCTGTCGAAGTGTCCTGGCTTTGCCCATTTTTCAAATGAGGTAGGAACAGGATCTTTATCAACTATGACTCTTGCCTTCTTTTCCTCTCGCTCCGGAGGACTAATCGTCATTCGACCTCCTCTCTTAGTAAGGAATGAGGAATCATAAATACCACAAAGTTAAACCTAGTCGCAAACTACAGAAATTCCTGGAGCAGTGATGAAGACTCTATGTGGAAGTTTGTTTCTGTTGAATTATAGACTCATTACAGGTGCATTGTTAAACACATTTTAACAATAATTCAAATTAGCTGAAATAATTGCTGTGCAAGCTTTTTATTTGCAAAGTTCCGAGCGAAAAGTCAAGAGTTTATTCATTTAATTTACAAAGGATAACAATTCGTAAAACTTATGATTTAACTCAATTATCCCGATTTAGCAGGGATTACAGCTTGATATTCCTAAATTTTTTTTGCTGTTTCAATTGCTACGGCAAAAATCTGGAAAAAATATTAATTATTTTAAATTTATCTGAGAAAATCAAAATAAAATGTTATGCGATGTGATAAAAATTCCACCTTTTGGGCTATGGTGTCCGATGCACGGTTTAAGATTGTCGAAACTTACTCATGTTTGCTCAAATTGTGGATATACCACAGACCGTAATGTGGATGCGCCCCAAGTAGTTCTCTCACAAGAACTAGCAGCCGTAGGGCATACGGTCAAGATGCTTGCAGAGGGTAAATTCATGGGAATCCCCGTGAAGCAAGAATCCCCGAATTATAAATTCGAGGAGTGTCAATGACGACCAACTATCACTAGGATGAAATGCATGAAATCGTGGCAGCCAGGGATGCTCAACCAGATATTTTATCGGAGATTTACTATTATTAAGTGGCTAATGACATTGGTGCTGGTATTGACTTTAGCCAGTTGTGGTGAAAAAGCTGGTAGCCAAGAAGTGGCTGTAAACCAGAGAAATAACCCACCCAAAATTTCTCAGATTTCTCAACAATTTTCTGAAGTTTCCCCACCAGATGTCATCCAGGAACTACGCCTCACCTTGGAAAACTATCGGCCGCAGGTGAAAATCCTATCTCCCCAAGCTGATGAAGTTATCCAGGATAATACAGTTACAGTCAGCTTTCAGGTGAAAGATATACCAATATTTAAAGATCCTGAATTGGAATTAGGCCCTCATCTACACCTAATTCTCGATAACCAACCTTACATAGCTGTTTACGATGTAAATAAGCCTCTAGTTTTACCAGATGTTTCCCCTGGTACACATACCCTACGCGTTTTTGCTTCTCGTCCTTGGCATGAAAGCTTTAAAAATGAAGGTGCTTACGCCCAGACAACATTCCATATTTTCACTAAAACTGAGGACAATAACCCTGATCCTACTATGCCAGTGCTGACCTACAGTCGTCCTCAAGGCAGTTATGGCGCAGAACCAATTTTACTAGACTTTTATTTAACTAACGCGCCTCTGCGCCTGGTAGCTGAAGATAACCCCAATGATACAGTTAGCGATTGGCGCATCCGTTGCACCATTAATAATGAAAGCTTCATTTTGGATCGCTGGCAACCAATTTACCTCAAGGGCTTCAAACCTGGTAAAAACTGGGTAAAACTAGAATTCCTCGATAATCAGGGAAATCCTGTAAAAAATGCCTTTAATACCACAGCCAGACTGATTAATTATCAGCCTAAAGGTAAAGACACACTTTCGAGAATTGTTAGAGGAGAATTGAAGGCGGATCAGGCGCGTAGTATTGTAGACCCCAATTATACTGCGAAGAAACCAGTAACTACACCGATTCCCAGCGTTGAAAAAACACCGTCACCACAGCCTGAGATTATTCCTGACATTGAAGTTCTAGAAACACCCGTAAAACCTACACCCCAAGTTGAAGCAAACGAAACATCAAAGTCTGAGGGATTCTTCAAACGTCGTTCAGAACCGTCACCGAGTTTACCTCCGACACTACCAGAGATTATTGAACCACCTGCATCGGAAATACAGCCTGAGATAATTCCTATACCTCAAGTTGAAGTACCGGAAAAATTAGCTAAACCAGAAACATCAAAATCTAGTGATTCACCTGCACCAGAAGCACAACCAGAGGAAACGCCAACAGAGGAATCAATACCGTTACCCATAAAAATTGCTCCCGATCCTGAAAAACCTTCATTAAAAAGATATTTCAACCCTCAACAGTTGCCAAATTTTAAATTATCTCCTAGTGTGCCTCCAGTAGTTCCAGAAACTACACCTGTACCAGAACAGCAAGAAAGGGCTGGAGAATACAAAGTTACCACTATGGAGGAATAACAGAACCAGTATTTAGGAGGGTAGAAGCGATCGCTCTTGCTGAATTTCTGCTCAAATAGTAGGCGGGATACTCGCAAGGGGTCTGCTTGCATCAGTGCTGAGTGCAAAGCACAAGCGATCGCTCCCTCATTTTGTCATATTTCTCACATTTAATTAATCCTAAAACATATTCCATGACTCCCCGTGTCAGAGCGCCAGAACTACCACAAAACTACACGTGGCTTAACACTGATAAACCCTTATCTCTGAAAGAACTCAGGGGTAAAGTCGTAATTTTAGACTTTTGGACATATTGCTGTATTAATTGTCTGCATATCTTGCCAGATTTGAAATATTTAGAACAAAAATATCAAGATAGCCTAACTGTTATCGGCGTACACTCAGCCAAATTTGACAACGAAAAAGAAATTGAGAATATTCGCCAAGCCATCCTGCGCTACGACATCGAACATCCAGTATTAGTTGACAGTGATTTTCGGGTTTGGCAAGAATATACTGTACGTGCTTGGCCTACCTTCATAATCATTGATCCAGAAGGTTACGTCGTAGGTTATCTTTCTGGTGAAGGCAAACGTGATACTTTAGACGAATTAATTCAGCAGTTAATTAATCAACACCAAGAAAAAGGTACGATCAACCTCCAGGAACTCAGCCTGACTTTAGAAAAACAACGTCAACCATTAATTACACCACTAGCCTTTCCCGGTAAAGTTCTCGCCACTCCCATCGGCTTATTCATTGCTGATTCTGGACATCACCGTATAGTGATGACTAACTACGAAGGAGAAATTCTGCATTTAATGGGAACGGGAAAATCTGGCTTAACCGATGGTGCATTTAACAAAGCACAGTTTTTCGCACCCCAAGGAATGGCATTTGATCCAGAAAATCAGATTCTTTACATTGCTGATACAGAAAATCATAGCTTGCGACGAGTAGACCTCCAGCGTCGCATAGTAGAAACCATCGCCGGCACTGGTGAACAAAGCCGAAATATTTCTCCTCATGGGGGTGCAGGACGAGAAACATCCTTAAATTCCCCTTGGGATGTGGTGCAATTGGGACAAACCCTATTTATTGCAATGGCTGGATCACATCAAATTTGGCAAATGAACTTAGAAAGCGGTATTGTGAAAACCTATAGTGGTACTGGTGCAGAAGCTTGTATAGATGGTTTGCTTACAGAATCAGTATTTGCTCAACCCAGTGGAATCACTACCAATGGACAGGAATTATATATTGCTGATAGTGAAGTAAGTTCAATTCGTGGTGTAGGACTAAACGAACCGCAGCAAGTCAGAAGTATTTGTGGTAGTAAGCAATTATTTGGTTTTGGTGATGTTGATGGACAAGGCGAGAATGTCCGCTTACAGCATTGTTTAGGAGTTGAATATACTCAGAATTATCTATGGGTAGCAGATACCTACAACCACAAAATTAAATTAGTCAGTCCCAGTACAGGAAATTGTCAAACAGTATTGGGAGATGGTTCTGCGGGTTTACAAGACGGTCAAGGTCAGAATACACGTTTTTCTGAACCTTCGGGACTGAGTGCTATGGGTTCGTATCTATATATTAGTGATACGAATAACCACTCTATCCGGCGGGTAGATTTGAATAGGTTTGAGGTGACAACTTTAAAATTTCCCGGTTTGTGTGCGCCAGATGTATGTACACCGTAGCCTATAGAGTATTTCTGTAAAAAACCACCAATAAACACAGATAAATACAAAAACCTCTGCGTACCTTTGCGCTTACCTCCGCGCCCCTCTGCGTTAAACAACCATCAAATTAATTTATACAAACTTTTTATCCTATACTTACACCCAGAAAATAGAAAATTTACTGAAAAATCAAAATTAATCACCAGCAAAAATTACAATACAAGTTTATTACTTCAGCAATGTACTCTCACAGAATCATGCACTTGATTATTCACCGATGTATTTACCATAACGAAGTAAAAAATATATCGTTAAACTCTGATGATTTCCGCTATAAAAAATCAGCAAATGCATGGTAAATTTTAAGTCCATCGTATTCCATTCAAGGGTCGTCCCATGTATCTGCACCATTTACACAGCCAACACCTTGAGGAATTAGTCAAGAGTAGTAGTATAGATTTACACTTAGCACAAATTAATTTTAAATCTCTCCAAGACGCATCAGCATATAACTATTTGTTAATTTCAGAGCATCTTCCCCGTACTAACAATGGTATGGTCAAAAATGCTTGGTTACAGCGCTATAATCATGTCACAGCAGGTGGTTGGTGGTGTTCTGGTCTAGACCCTTTAAATAATTGGCAATCAATGGAATGGGGATGTTTTAAACCAAACCAACCCCGAACCAATCACAAGGGCAAATCCATTAAGTACGAACATCCACCCCATACACCAACACGAATTTTTTGTCTACGGGTAACAATAAAAATTTGGCAGCAAGTCTCGCAACGGTATAATCTAACCATGCCAGGCAGTATCAACATGGATGCTCATGGAGCTGCTGAGGGGTTTTGGCAATGGGTAATGCAACAAAATGTACCCGTGATTATCTGCGAAGGCGTGAAAAAAGCAGCAGCATTATTAACACAAGGATACGCTGCGATCGCCATTCCTGGAATTACCAGTGGTTATCGGGTTGTCAAAGATATATTTGGTAAAGTCACCAGTCGCCAACTGATTCCCGACTTAGCAGCATTTGCCACAAAAAAACGCACCTTTTATATTTGCTTTGATTTTGAAACTCAACCGAGAAAAATTGCTGCTATCAATAACGCCATTTCCCAACTAGGTTGTTTATTTCAAGAAAAAAAATGCCCCGTTAAAGTTATCGAACTTCCAGGAATAGAAAAAGGTGTTGATGAATTAATTGTTGCTAAAGGTGCAAATGCCTTCGATAAAGTTTATCGCCAAAGTGCTGATTTAGAAATTTATCTAGCCCAAAGCAAACCCCACACTCAGTTAACTATTCCGGCTGCACTCACAGTTAACTGTCCTTACTTAGAACAAGTATCTTATCCGACTGCGGGATTAGTCGGAATAAAATCAGCCAAAGGGACAGGTAAAACCACAGCATTACAAGACATTGTTAATCAAGCACAAGTTATCAATCGACCCGTATTATTAATTACACACAGAATTCAATTAGGTCGGTTTTTGTGTGAGAAAATTGGTATTAAATGGGGATTGAATCATAGTGAAGGTTTAATGCCCGCAGATGAAGCTTTACCTATAGTCAACAAACCCTTGAAAATCACTAAATCTTTCGGTTTATGTGTTGATTCTATTTGGAAACTCAACCCTCAAGATTGGCAAGGGGCAGTATTAATTCTGGATGAAGTAGAACAATCCTTGTGGCATTTACTTAATAGTAATACTTGTAAACATAAACGAGTTAAAATATTAAAATTATTTCAACAGCTAATTTCCACAGTTTTGACAACAGGGGGGTTAGTAATTGCCCAAGATGCTGATTTATCAGATGTATCTTTAGAATATTTGCAAAGATTATCAGGAATTAAAATAACGCCTTGGGTGCTGTTAAATCAATGGAAACCTCAAAAGGGCTGGAATGTGACTTTTTATGATTCTCCTAACCCCACACCGTTGATTCATAAACTAGAATTAGACTTAATAGCAGGACTTAAATGTTACGTAACTACAGACAGTCGTTCTGGGCGCTATAGTTGCGAAACAATTGAAGGCTACCTCAAAGAACGTTTAGAAAAATTACGACAGCAATTTCCCAAATCTCTAGTAATAAGCAGTCGCACAACCAGCACACCTGGTCATGCAGCCGTTGATTTTGTTGGAGATATTAATCAAAAAATTCCTGAATATGATACCGTTTTTGTCACTCCTAGTCTTGGTACAGGAATTAGTATTGATGTCCAACACTTCGACCGAGTTTATGGGATTTTTCAAGGGGTAATTCCTGACTCAGAAGCCAGACAAGCATTAGCCAGAGTCCGGGATAATGTTCCTCGTATTGTCTGGTGTGCCAAGCGAGGAATAGGCTTAATTGGGAGTGGGAGTACAAATTATCGCTTACTATCTGACTGGTATCAAGAAAATCAAAAAGAAAACTTAGCTTTGCTGAGTCCGGTACATAAAATAGATGTAGATTTACCATTAGTTTATGACCCGATACATTTGCGGACTTGGGCAAAATTATCTGCTAGGGTAAATGCCTCAATTCGTCTATATCGCCAATCAATGCAAGATGGTTTAATAGCAGATGGACATCAAATTTGGTTGCGAAGTAATGCTGTTCACAATAATATTGTCAGAGATTTACGCCTAGCATTTTTGGCAACAGATTCCGAGGACATAGAAAATCGCAAAAGGTTAGTTGTGGAAATAGTTAAAGTGCAAAGAGATTGGGCAGAAAAGCGTCAAAAAGCCAAAGACATTAAATGCCAAATTCGAGAGATTAAGCAACAACATCAATTATTAGCCGCGATGGCTGTAGCCAAAGCACGAGATATTAATTATTTAGAATATGAGCAACTATTAAATAAACATTCTTTATCAGAAGCAGAACGTTACCAAATTGACAAATATACTCTCAGACAAAGATATGGAATTCCAGTTACTCCTGAATTAAAATTGCGGGATCACAAAGGGTATTATTTTCAATTACTGATTCACTATTATCTCACACATGAAAGCGAGTATTTTCATGTTAGAGACCAACAAGAATGGTATCAACAGTTATTGTGGGGTGATGGTAAAGTTTTTCTGCCAGATTTAAAAACTTATACTGCCAAAGTTGAAGCTATGAGGGCTTTAGGGATGCTGCAATTTTTAGAACCAGAAAGAAAATTTACAGAACATCATCCTGATTTACTCTTGTTGAAAGATGTTGCATTTCAGCATAGTAAACACATTAAAAGAGTACTGGGTATTGATTTAGTGAGGGGAAAGGAAAGTATTTCAGCCATCAAAATCCTTGGTCGCCTATTAAACTTATTGGGGTTGAAACTAAAAAGAGAAGAAGAAACATATCAAATAGATATAGATACATTATATGATGGCAGAGAGAAAATATTTACAGTCTGGCATCAACGCGATGAATTAATGCTGGCTGGAATTAAGAGTTTTAGCCATAAAAACCCTGAATACATTGTATGCCATTAAATATTAAATTCAAGGCAGAAACAGGTAAAGGGGAGAATTAAGCAACTTGAAAATTGGTTGCTTCCTCTATTGGTTCATAACTATGATTTAATTGTTCAATGCCCCGGTCGATTAAATCCAAACCTTGTTGCACTGTTTCAATGACACTTAACTTTCCTCGCAACTCAGCCGCGCCGACAAAACCTTTCGCGTACCAGGTCATGTGTTTACGGGCTTGACGTACACCGCGATCGCCTTTATATTCCCATAATGCTTGTAAATGATCTCTGGCACATTCCAATCGCTGAATTGGGCTGGGTGGCAACAACATTTCCCCTGTTTTTAAGAAATGATCAATTTCTCCCACCAAAAAAGGATAACCCAAAGTTCCACGAGAACACATCACCCCATCAGCACCAGTTTGTTCTAAACATTTTACAGCCGCTTCCACTGAAAAAATATCTCCATTCCCAATTACCGGAATCGAAAGCACTTCTTTCACACGGGTAATCCATTCCCATCGGGCATTACCATTGTATCCTTGAGCGCGAGTGCGTCCATGCACTGTAATCATTTGCGCCCCAGCATCTTCCATCCGCTTGGCAAAATCAAGAATCGTAATTTCTTGATCATTCCAGCCAATGCGGGTCTTTACCGTAACTGGGACTTTTACAGCTTTTACTACTTCTCGTACAATAGCTTCAGCAACTTCCGGTTGACGCAATAAAGATGAACCACCACCATTTTTAGTAATTTTATTTACCGGACACCCCATATTAATATCAATAGTATCAGCACCCTCCGCAACAGCCTTAATTGCGGCTTCTGCCAAAAAATCCGGGCGACAATCAAACAATTGAATACTTATTGGTCTTTCCTTGGGGTCTACCTCCATAATTTTGGGTAACTCTTTTACATAGTGCAACCCCGTAGCATTTACCATTTCTGTATACAACATTGAATCTGGCGCATAGCGACGCACCAGCCGACGAAATACCATATCTGTCACCCCAGATAAAGGCGACTGAAGAACTCGACTTTTGACCTCAAATGACCCGATTTTTAAAGGTTGAGAGAGTTTAGCTTTTAAAGTAGGAGATAGTGTAACCATAGAATTTAAACTTGTGTAAATTAAAGATGCTAATGGTATTTAGAATTATTTACGTGCTTTTAATCCCCTTGTGCTGCTTGCCTAACTTGTTCTAAATTCAAATCTAACGCCTGAGCAATTTGTTCAACCGTCAAACCCAACTTCAATAAGCGAGATACTGCTGCTAATTTCGCTTTCAAACAACCTTCCTGTAGTCCTTCTTGCTTGCCTTCTTGTTTAGCTTCTTGATAAACTCGTGTCTGCTTCAAATCGCTTAAACTAAACATCTCTTCAATCTCCTTTCGACTCATTGTGGGAAATTTGTAAACCAAGATTGTCTCTATTAATTGTAGTAACTGCTGCCGTTTTGGTTCAACATTAATTTCTTGCTGGCTTCTGTCTATTAATTCCCTAGCGGTGACAATTGCTGTATCTTTATTCTCGACTATTAATTTAATAGTAGCAATACCAATGGGCAATGATATTGTTTCACCTAATTCATCAAGATAAATGCGGCTAACACGCTGGCTGGTGAAAAATTCGCTGTAATTATTGATATCTGAAGTATCAACGCTGCGCGTAGGATAAATTACTACTCCTCGCCATGAGTTTTTGGGTTGATTTTGCCGCAAATATAAAAATATTTCGGAAAACAGACGAGAATAAATTTCTGTATCAGTTTGAAACTGAACCTCAACAAAGTAAATGGGATTGTGGTCGCCTGCTGCTGGCAGAAAAACGCCATCTATACGAAATGCTGTTTGCTTAATTTCTATGGAAGAAAATGTGTAAGTTTCAGCAAGCTGGGGGGAGTTCCCAATTAATTCAAAAAAAATACTGGGCAATTCTTGAAAAAGGCGATAAAAAATACTGTCGGTTTTCACTCTTAATGTAGTGCGGAGATTTGCATTCTTGGGATTTTACCTCTGATGGGTGAACATGATCCACTCATGCATTGTAATAGTATTAATGTACTATGAAAAATAATTTTGTATAGCATGACTGTCATTTAACAGTGTTATTGGGGATATAGCGCCTTTTTTTGGCTATTTATCCTGAGTAAATCTAGGGCTTGTTACACCTAAAGACGGCAAACACCACTTTGAAATTACGGTTCACCCTAATTGCTGAAAGTATTAATTCTCATACATTAGACAGAGTGAAAGTAAATTTCTCAATGTACGAACTAAATACATCCTTTAAAATTAACCGTCCCGTCCAAGGTTCGGGAAACCCTCCTTCATGGACTGGCTATAACTGAAGTTCTCAGTATATATATCAGGATAACTTGAGGTTTTAACCCCAGGAAAGCCGAATTAAAGGTTGTTAATGCTGAACTGACGTTTTTATCCAGTTGGTTTCAGATTTAGTCCCTTATATTCCCATTCATTCATTTGTAGTTATACGGAGCCAATAATTAAAATGGCAAAAGTTGTTGGAATTGACTTAGGTACCACGAACTCTTGCGTAGCAGTTATGGAAGGTGGTAAACCCACCGTTATTGCTAACGCCGAAGGTTTTCGGACAACACCATCAGTAGTGGCATTTGCCAAAAATGGCGATAATTTAGTTGGTCAAATCGCCAAACGCCAAGGCGTAATGAACCCTGAGAATACGTTTTACTCAGTTAAACGTTTTCTGGGACGACGCTACGACGAAGTTGGTAACGAGTCTACAGAAGTTTCTTATAAAGTCCTGAGCAGCAACGGCAATGTTAAGTTAGATTGTCCGATAGCTGGTAAACCGTTTGCACCTGAAGAGATTTCTGCAAAAGTTCTTCGCAAACTCGTTGAAGATGCCAGCAAATATCTTGGTGAAACTGTTACCCAAGCTGTAATCACAGTTCCAGCATACTTTAATGACTCCCAGCGACAAGCTACAAAAGACGCTGGTAAAATAGCCGGTATTGAAGTTCTACGGATTATCAACGAACCCACTGCCGCTTCTTTAGCTTATGGTTTTGATAAGAAGAGCAACGAAACCATTCTAGTCTTTGACCTTGGTGGTGGTACTTTCGACGTATCTATCCTAGAAGTAGGCGATGGAGTATTTGAAGTGTTAGCTACTTCTGGTGATACTCACCTGGGTGGTGACGACTTCGATAAAAAAATAGTTGATTTCTTGGCCGAACAATTCAAAAAAGCAGAAGGAATTGACCTGCGTCAAGACAAACAAGCTTTACAACGTTTGACTGAAGCCGCAGAAAAAGCAAAAATAGAGCTTTCTAGCGTTTCCCAAGCGGAAATAAACTTACCATTTATCACTGCTACTCAGGATGGTCCTAAACACCTGGATACAACTTTAACTCGTGCTAAGTTTGAAGAACTTTGTTCGGACTTAATCGACCGTTGTCGCATTCCTGTAGAAAACGCGATTCGGGATGCTAAATTAAGCAGAGCCGATATTAACGAAGTTGTACTAGTTGGTGGTTCTACCCGTATTCCAGCCGTACAACAGGTAGTGAAAAAGGTATTAGATAAAGAACCCAACCAAAGTGTTAACCCTGATGAAGTAGTGGCAGTTGGTGCGGCTATTCAAGCAGGTGTACTAGCGGGTGATGTCACAGGCATCTTACTATTAGATGTGTCCCCATTGTCTTTGGGTGTAGAAACCTTGGGCGGTGTGATGACTAAAATTATCCCCCGGAATACCACAATCCCCACTAAAAAATCAGAAGTCTTCTCTACAGCCGTGGATGGACAAACCAATGTGGAAATTCACGTCCTTCAAGGTGAACGGGAATTCTCAAACGATAACAAGAGCTTAGGAACCTTCAGACTTGATGGTATTCCTCCCGCACCACGTGGTGTACCACAAATTGAAGTTACCTTTGATATTGATGCCAACGGTATCCTCAACGTTACCGCTAAGGATAAAGGCACTGGTAAGGAACAATCTATCAGCATTACTGGCGCGTCTACTTTGGATAAATCTGATGTTGACCGCATGGTGCAAGAAGCTGAACAAAACGCTTCTTCTGACAAAGAACGTCGTGAAAGAATTGAACGCAAGAACCAAGCCGACTCTTTGGCATACCAAGCCGAGAAGCAGCTGCAAGAATTAGGTGATAAAGTTCCTGAAGCTGACAAGACGAAAGTGGAAGGTTTGGTGAAAGACATACGTGAAGCTGTTGCAAAAGAAGACGACGAGCAGCTCAAGAAGCTGACACCAGAATTACAACAAGCATTGTTCGCAGTTGGTAGTAATATTTATCAACAAGCAGGTGGTGATGCGGCTGCTGCTGGTGCTGAACCTCAAGATGGTGGGACTACCCCTCCTAGTGGCGGTGATGACGTAATTGATGCTGATTTCACTGAAACCAAGTAGTTTGCAATATTGCCCCGATTTAGTATTTTTACTCATCCAAGCTTATGCCTGGATGGGTATTTTTTAAGGCGTGAGCATATAACGCTCACTTGTGTGTACACCGTAGGCAAGTGAGGAGGGGAACTGAAATCTGATTTTTTACTCTAAATTATTGTATGTCTTACCCTTCAGCCCCTTGGACTCTTAAAGGTAATGCTGTTCAAACTCTGCATTTAGTGAATATTGACCGAGTAAGGCCGCTTGTGCCGTCAGAGTTAAATATAATTTCTGTGTGGCCTGGTAAAACTATTGGTGGTGTGTATTTATCTAAATACGGTTCAGGATCGGTACTGGAGTACAATGAGTTAATTGTTGCCCCGGCTGTGGTGATTTATCAAGGTGAAATTGGTGTTTGGGTATCTCACATTTATGTCGATAATGCGGATTCTGTGGCTGGTGGGCGTGAAATTTGGGGACTCCCCAAGGAACTAGCTGATTTTACCTGGGAAGAAAAACGTGTTACTGTCCGTCAAGGCAATGTCTTGCTATGTAATCTCAACTATAATCAACAAAGGTTGGGATGGCGACAACGCTTAGGTGCGGCTAGTTTCAGTAGAATGGGTAATAATTTGCTCAGATTTGACTTTGAATTTGAGGCTGGTTTGGGTTTGGTGGGTTCTAAGTTAGAAGTGGGTGCTGACAGTCCTTTTGCTGGGATAGGTTTAAATCAGCCTTTTGCAACTGTGGATTGTGAACAAATGACTCTACGGGTGGATGCGCCTACAGTTGTAGGAGAGGGAACAGTTAACTAATATTTAGCACTTTCCGTAACAGCGCTTGGTCTTCTGCTTTAACTTTTAAACGACCATTTTCTACATCGCGTATCCAACTTTGGCTTTTACCTGTTAACTTGGCTAACTCCCTTTGGGATAGCTGCAATTTTTTTCGCGCTGCCAAAATCTGTTCGCCGGGTAAATCGTTGGTGGTGTTGGTTTTTCTTCTACTTTTTACAGTGCGCCTTGGCTTTTTTTGTAATTGAGAGGTGCGTTGTTCCCATTCTGACGGTAGTTCAAAAGACAAAATTCGCGCATTCATTAGCAGATTCCACTTCCCACGGGGGCCGGAATCTGTGAGGCGGTTATTACCTCCACCGTCATTAGTCCAAAATTCTAAAGCTTCCTCTGGGTCTTCGGGAATACCCATTAATTTCGCCCACAAAGGTTGAATTTCTAACGGGTAAGTTATTGGATCAAAAATGGGTTTGATGCCATGATGATTGAGAACTTCCAAATCACTTTCAAAAGTTCGTAGTAAGCGCTTACGTTCTTCTCTTTGCCTAGAAGCAATGGTAACTTTTTCTTCACCGTAAGCAATACGTAATAATGTAGGAATAGTAATGCGTTGTTCTTTGCCCATTTTAGTTTTAAACAGCAACCACAGCATTAACCGTACTGCTCCTTCATGCTGTTGCCAAATGCTCATAACAGTAGTTAATAGCGTTTTGGGTAAATTACCATATTGATAAAATGCGGTTCGCTCTTTACAGGCTTGTTTATTTAAGAAATACTGCGCCCATATTCCGGCTTTTACTTTAAAAGTTAAACCCACTAAATATTTGCACCCCAAATCATCTTCTTGAAAGTGATGTTGAATATTGATTAAATGCCACAAACGGCTACCTGTAACTGAAAATTCGGGAATACGACCTTGCTGAGGCCAGTCAATAGAAATCATCAATGAACAAGCTTGCTGGACAATATTTTTGATTAAAGCTAATTTGGCATTTTTACTTAAGTCCTTGCGCTTCTCTAAGCCTAAATATTTCCCAATTTGGCGTTCATCAATGGCAAATTCTTCTTGCCAAGGTTGATCTAAAGAGGTAGCATAAGCAGCAAACATGAGATGAATGCAAGCAGCTCTAATATCCAGTGCGGCAATTGCGGCTAACTCTGTTATGCTTTTGCTGTCGTCAGTGTTGGCTGGAAATGGATCTTCGAGATGAAAGGCGATCGCACCTCTTCCTTGTTTAATTTTTCTGCCATAAGTCAAGTAACCTGCTTGATTGGTTTCCCAATTCAGGGATGTACGTTGTGCCAATACATTGCAAGCTTCCCAAATCACGATTGCCGAAGCAAAGGGATTATTTTTCCCATTGGCGAATAAGTCTGGGCTAGGTGCGTCTCTGGGTTCAACTTTGCATCTACCTTTTTTGGCGTGCCAAGGTATGGGCGAATTAGTTGGACAAGCTATTACACATTGTGGTTCAGGATAATAGCCTTCACAATTATTACAAAGATTAGGATCGATCCAGTATTCATCGTTCTCTATTTTGATTGCACCCGTAGGACATTGGGGGCGGCAGTTGTCACATCCAACGCAATTGTTGTTAGGAATTGTATAAGGCATACGGCTATCGGGCTTCTTCCCACTCTAATTGTTGAGATGTTTGGCTTAAGTCTCCCCTGGATGTTTCTTCGCTATTTATAACTAGCTACCAAATTATATTTTCAGTAAAAATAATCTCTGTTTGCTGTAATAATTCCCCACATCCATATTTTAATTACACATCCAATTGGAAGATAGTTCAGGCTTTCAAAGTTTAGGTCAAATTACTTCTTTATTAACTATACATTTCATAAATAATTAGCAGAGTTTGTTCATAATGAGCCTGGAAAGTTTTCTTAAGACTTTAATTAAAGTTAGGTTCTAAACTGTTTTTATTGACCTAGCAACTTTTCTGGGAGTGTTTTTGTAGAACATATATATGTTTGATTAGTAGAGGAGATTAGATTTATTAATAATTTTAATATTTAATATGGCAGAATTTTCTGTTGCTAAGTATACATTTTAGTCCATATATGAAGAAACGAACAAGATGATTTTGTTTACGAAAAAAATAAACCCATTAAATTTATAAAAAAAATCGCTATTTTAATTCTAAATGTGACAAATCTAAAATCTTTTAATGTAATTAATGAACATATAAATGGTATACAAAAATACATTGGGCAATACATGATTTATTGAGATCAAAAAAGGAATTTCATTATTTTTGTCATCAATTTGATTTGCGATATAGCTCAATAGTATTGATTTATATTTGCCAATACATAGGTTGATTGTAGATAGGAACTAAATATAGATGTTCTGAGGAGATTATTGAGATTTTATTGGATGTAATTGAAATTAAATTATTAATTTAACCACTAAATATCTTCTGGGAATTGTTGACAATAAATTTCATCTAATAGTTGGCGTGCTTAAATTCACAGAAGCATTTTTCAAAAATTGTGAAAATTAAAATCCGACAAAAAATAATTATTTCACAGTAAAAAAAGACAATAATACTAGGTTAGGATGATGATTAAAGTAGAAACAAATTCGTAGGCATTTATTCATGGCACAACTAACAGGATTGACATTTGGAGGTAATACCTGGACACCTAAATTTGCCCAGGAAATTGACTATGAGAAATGTATCGGCTGTGGCAGATGCTTTAAGATATGTGGTTACAATGTATTATCTTTGAAAGCTCTCAACGAAGATGGAGAATTTGTAGATGATGAAGATGATGACGAAATTGAGCGCAAAGTAATGGTTGTTGCTCACCCAGAAAATTGTATTGGTTGTGAGGCTTGTTCACGGATATGTCCCAAGAATTGCTACACCCATACTGTAGTAGATAATTAAAGCTTTGGGGATTTGCTTAAGGTTTTTCTGGTTAAAAAGGGTACTCTGAATATAGCGCGAGAATGTACAAAGCAAGGTAATTAGAGGGGAATAATAGATACTTACTGTAACTAGCAAATAGTTTGCAGTAAATATAATTGTAAATCTTAAATTGTTAGCTATTAACAAATTCAGACTTGCGGCTAAACTAGTACAGCATGGCGTAAATAGATAAATTATTCAAAGTCAATGAAAAGCCTATACGATCAGCTTGTTGACTTTTGTATGGGCGGATTGCAAATGCCTGTCCTTAATTTCGTCTTGCAGTGCTAGTCTTCTAATCAAGATTAAGGCTAATGGTGTTATCTTGGAGTACTTAATTCTTTTGTAGTAGTAGTAGCAGCTTGCGTCACAGAAATTTAAATATATTGTTAAGTTTTTTGGGGTAGGATATGAAATTATCTGGAAAATTCCCCCAATTTTTGTAAGAGTGAGATAGAAAGTTAATAAGTGAAAACAAAAAACGCTGACCTGTGAGAATGTAAAAACCAGTCGCCAAGAATATGACAAAAATCATAAAAAGGCAAGATAAAAAGTCAATAACTATCTTGTTTGGCTAGGGTAATACATCAAAAAGGCAGGATGCGATGAGCTGGGAGTGGGGAGAGACGCGATTTATTGTATCTGTACAAGAGAGAGTATTTAATACTTGATACGCAATTACAATCTCCTACATTTATCCCAGAAAATCACACCTTTAATGACCGCTTAAAGAGCAGGTAGCATATATGCAAAAAGTTCCTGTTTCATTATGGACTCTGATTGCTGGAGTTGTAATTACAGCAATTAGTATTTGGCTCGGACAAAATCACAATCTACTACCAGTACAAGCATCTCAACAAGCGCCTTTGGTAGACGGATTTTTCAATGTGATGTTTACCATTGCGATCGCACTGTTTCTGATTGTAGAGGGAACCATTGTCATATTTTTGGTTAAATATCGTCGCCGTCCCGGTGATGATACCGATGGTGTACCAATAGAAGGTAACGTTCCCTTAGAAATCTTTTGGACAGCCATCCCCGCAGTGATTGTAGTCGCTTTAGGTATCTACAGCGTAGATGTTTACAACCAAATGGGCGGATTTGAGCCTGGAAGTCATCCCCATGGTGTGGCTCATGTTTCTCATGGAAGTGGAACCGCTCTAGCCGCTACTCTTAATGATAATTCAGCATCTGCAAGTACGACCGATATTGGTATTGGTGCTGCTCCAGACTCACAAGGTAAACAAGCCGACTTAGTTGTGGATGTCCAAGGAATGCAGTACGCTTGGATATTTAACTATCCCAATAGTGGCATTACCACTGGCGAGTTACACGTTCCCGTTGGTGCTGATGTCCAACTGAATCTTTCAGCAATCGATGTAATTCATTCATTTTGGGTTCCACAATTTCGGTTAAAACAAGATGCGCTTCCCGGTATCGCTACCCAACTGCGGTTTGTCGCCACTAAACCAGGTACATATCCCGTAGTTTGTACAGAATTGTGCGGTGGTTATCACGGTTCGATGCGATCGCAAGTAATTGTTCACACCCCAGAAGAATTTGATAGCTGGTTAGCCCAAAGCCAGATTGCAGCAAAGCAAGACCTCAACCAAGCTGTTGCAGTTAATCCGGCTGAGTTATCAACTTCAGAATTTCTCGCTCCCCATGTTCATGATTTGGGTATGAGTGCATCTACTCTCGCGCAACTTCAAAAGTAGTCAAAATAATGCGTAGTTGAAAATTCGTAATGACAATCATTGAGAAATTGTACTCAATATTTAATTACGAATTACGAATTACGAATTACGAATTATCCAAAATAGCTTATGACACAGGTAAAATTTCCAGGGAATACGCCACCCGAAGGAAATCAATTGACTGGGGGGAATCATCCCCAGGCGTGGAAATGGTACGACTATTTTACATTTAATGTTGACCACAAGGTGATTGGGATTCAATACCTAGTGACAGCATTTGTGTTCTATCTCATTGGTGGATTGATGGCTGTGGCTTTGCGTGTGGAATTAGCAACGCCAGCATCAGATTTTCTCGACCCGAATCTGTATAACGCTTTCATGACTAACCACGGGACGATTATGATCTTTCTGTGGATTGTCCCCAGTGCTATTGGGGGGTTTGGGAATTATCTCATCCCTTTGATGCTTGGTGCTAGGGATATGGCTTTTCCAAAGCTGAATGCGATCGCCTTTTGGTTGAACCCAGTCGCCGGATTACTGGTTTTAGCTAGTTTTATCTTTGGTGGTTCCCAATCTGGTTGGACAGCTTACCCACCATTGAGCTTGGTGACAGCACCAATGGCTCAAACTCTGTGGATATTAGCGATCGTTTTAGTGGGAACTTCCTCAATTTTAGGTTCGGTGAACTTTGTAATCACCATCCTGATGATGAAGGTTCCTAGCATGAAATGGGATCAATTACCCTTATTTTGTTGGGCTATCTTAGCAACTTCTGTTCTAGCCTTACTTTCTACACCTGTATTAGCTGCGGGTTTAGTGCTGTTGTTATTTGACCTCAACTTCGGCACATCCTTCTTTAAACCAGATGCAGGCGGTAACGTTGTTATTTACCAACATTTGTTCTGGTTCTATTCCCACCCCGCAGTATATTTAATGATTCTGCCCATTTTCGGCATTATGTCGGAAGTAGTCCCAGTTCACGCCCGTAAACCGATTTTTGGTTATAAAGCGATCGCCTATTCTAGTGTAGCTATCTGCGTCGTCGGTTTGTTCGTCTGGGTACACCATATGTTTACCAGTGGTACACCCGGTTGGATGCGGATATTCTTCACCATCTCCACCCTGATCGTCGCCGTGCCGACTGGTGTAAAGATTTTCGCCTGGGTTGCTACCCTTTGGGGTGGTAAAATTCGCTTCACCAGCGCCATGCTATTCGCCATTGGCTTGTTGTCGATGTTCGTTATGGGTGGCTTAAGTGGTGTAACAATGGGAACCGCCCCCTTTGATATTCACGTCCACGATACCTATTATGTAGTTGGACATTTCCACTACGTTTTATTTGGTGGTTCCGTGTTTGGCATTTATGCCGGTATTTATCACTGGTTCCCCAAAATGACTGGACGGATGCTGAATGAAACCTGGGGACGGGTTCACTTTGCCCTGACCTTCGTTGGCACTAACTTAACTTTCTTGCCAATGCATGAATTGGGTTTGCAAGGTATGCCCCGCAGAGTGGCTATGTATGACCCCCAATTTATTGACCTGAATCAACTTTGTACCTTTGGGGCATTTGTTTTGGGGATATCAGTAATTCCCTTCACCATCAACATTCTTCAAAGTTGGCGCAAAGGAGAATTAGCCGGTGATAATCCTTGGCAAGCTTTGAGTTTAGAGTGGACAACCAGTTCACCACCTATCATTGAAAACTGGGAAGTATTACCTGTTGTGACTCATGGCCCTTACGACTACGGCCATAGTGATACAGAAGCAGTTGGTACACCAGAAATTAGCGCCTAAACATTGGCATAACCAGACTAAATTGTGGGGTGGGCATCTTGCCCGCCCAAAACAGGCAAGATGCCTGTTCTACAAGAAAATGATCATTCTAAACAATACCTCACCCTTATTGGATATTTAGAGGGTTAAAAATATGACCGTAGCTACGACGACTGAACATCATCCAGATTTACGCATCTGGGGATTGTTAACGTTTTTGTGTTCTGAATCATTAATGTTTGGGGGCTTTTTTGCCACTTATTTGTTCTTTAGAGGCATTACAGAAGTTTGGCCTCCTGAAGAAACAGGAGTAGAATTATTTTTACCTGCGATTAACACCGCTATTCTGGTGTCGAGTAGTTTCGTCATTCATTTAGGTGATGTAGCGATTAAAAAGAATAACGTCAACGGAATGCGGTTTTGGTATCTTGTCACCGCACTCATGGGGGCAGTTTTCTTAGTTGGTCAGATTTATGAGTACATGAATTTAGGCTATGGACTGACAACTAACGTTTTCTCCAACTGCTTTTATATCATGACTGCCTTCCACGGTTTGCACGTATTTGTGGGACTGTTGTTAATTTTAGGTGTAGTGTGGCGATCGCGTCGTCCCGGTCATTATTCTGCTACCAAACATACTGGCATCGAAATGGCAGAAATGTATTGGCACTTTGTGGATATTATCTGGATTGTGCTATTCACATTGGTGTATATTCTCACGCTGTTTTAAGGTAATGTCGGCGGGTTTAACTATATCGTGGGGGAGGGTAAAGATGCCCACCTTCTGCGTTGAGTCATATCTGTAAACCCGCCCCTACAGAGGACTGGATAAACATCTCCCTTATTTCCCCATCCTCAATTACGAACTAAGAACTACGAATTACGAACTACGAATTATGCTTGATGCAAACCGATTTTCATGGTTTCAAGTTCCAGAAGATGTCAAAAATTTATTAATCTTGGCAGCTAAAACCTGGGAAAACACATCAGAATCCGAAAAGTATATTCATCAAGCCTTAGCTAAGGCTGGAGAAAATACCGATATTCTCGTATCAGCATATAGATTTTTTTATTATAAAAATAATTATCCACTAGCGCTACAAACTGCAATTAAAGTTTTAGATAAAATTAAAGAAGTAGAAAACTTTCCAGATGATTGGGAACAACTCCAGCCTATATTAATGAAACGGCAAGAAGAAGCCTCAATCAGATTGTATTTGAATGCTTATGCCGCATCTGGATTGGTGTTAGCAAAATTAGGGGAAATTGAACAGGCTAAAGAAATCAGTCATCGAATCAAAGAGATTGACAAAAATAATGATTTTGGCGGCGGAATCCTATTGGATATTTTGACACGTCCACCTGATGAAGACGATTAATTAGTTAACCCACAACAATCAACAGCCATGAATGATTTTTCCATCTACCAATCTAATTCGTTATCGGAAACTTCCAACTCTAACCCTTTAATTCCCGTAGTTATTATCAGTCCTTTACCTCCTCTGCCCGGAACTCCTAGTAATCTTACTCCTCCTATATTAGTCTTGCCCCAGTCTTCTCAACTAATGATTTAATGATGATCCAAGGTAAGGATTGGCTCGTAACTGGAGACGGTGAATATCAGGTTTGTAAATCCGTGAGAGCATGGGATTTATTAAGAGACAATTATCGTCTATATCGGTTTTTAACTGAAGTAGAAGATATTCTCAATGGGGTAGACGATGAATCTAGTCTTTTGCCAGAAATACGAATGCTTGTGAGGCGATTGATTGTAAATTCCTACTGGGTACAAAGCCAATATTCAGAACCTGATCCTAAAACGGGCAACTCAGTTTTACTTCTGTACAATGAATTGGGTTTTCCCTTAACTGTGCAAACAGTCACATTTGCACCGGGAACTCGTTCAACTATTCATAATCATGGGACGTGGGGAGTTGTCGCTGTATTAAAAGGTCAAGAAAAAAATACTGCTTGGCGACGTATCCACAGCCCAGATTTTACCGACAAGATTGCACCTACAGGAGAAATAACTTTATTTCCAGGAGATATTGTTAGCTTCACTCCTGACGCAATTCACAGCGTAGAAGCAGTAGGCGAAGAACCAACTGTAACTTTTAATGTTTATGGAGAAACTGACCCACAAGAAAGATTTGAATTTAACTCAGTTACCCATACAGCGAAAAAGTTTTGATTAGGGGAATCAGGACGAAGAATGAGTATTTAGTAAGTTGGGAGTAAGTGCAATGGCCAGAGTAATTTTCTACGAAAAACCAGGTTGTAAAGGTGGTGTCAAGCAAAAAGTTTTGCTCACAGCTGCTGGTCATGAAGTTGTCGTTTACAACCTATTAAAAGAACCTTGGACAATTGAGCGCTTGCGGTCATTTTTTGGCGATCGCCCCGTTGCTGAATGGTTCAATCGTTCTGCTCCCAAGATCAAATCTGGGGAAGTGGTTCCGGAAAAAATCAATGCTCAAAAAGCTTTAGAACTTATGCTGGAAGATCCTTTGTTAATTCGCCGTCCTTTATTAGAAGTGGACAGTCGCCGTGAGGTCGGTTTCGATGTAGAAACAATAGATGCTTGGATTGGCTTAAAGCCTGTGGATGAGTCTTTACGAGCAGTCAGCGAAAGTCTGACGAATCAGAATTTACAAGGTTGCGCCCACGGTCATAGCCATGACCATCATCATGAAGGTGGCTGTAAACATTAGGGCGAACTGGTATTTCCGTTGCAAATTGGCGAAAACCTGATCTAACTGGGTGTTGTTGCAAAGTCAGTTCTACTGTAACTCTTTCAACAACGCCTGTTTCATGCTGTGTCTCACTTCCGATAGAATCTTGACTGTTCAATAGTTAGATGTAGTCTTTATGACTTTAGTCAGAAGTAATTGTATTCACAAACTTTTAAGGTGAGTCAAGAGGTCATTAAACCTCATCAGCCAACTGTCAGAATTCCTAGTTTGATAATATTATGGCCATAGAACAACTGAGCTTAAACCAAGTTAATCGTGATCTCAAAGACTGTATTCAAAACTGCTTGGATTGCCATAGCATTTGCCTGAATACCGTGACATACTGTCTACAACAGGGTGGTCGTCACTCAGAACCAAATCATATCCGACTGATGCTTGATTGTGCTGAAATTTGCACCACCAGTGCTAATTTTATGCTCAGAACTTCAGATTTACACACTCGCACCTGCGATGTTTGTGCTGTACTGTGTGAAAGATGTGCAGATGACTGCGATCGCATAGGTAGTAATGGTCAGATGAAAGCCTGTGCGGATATGTGCCGTCGTTGTGCCGAATCTTGTCGAAGATTAGCAATGACAGCCGCGTAAATTATTGTAGGCGACAAATCATCATCACTTCTGGTTAATATTTTTGAGAAGTGATGATATCTCCTGGGGATAAATAATGGACATCAACTGATCCAGCATTAAACTAATAATTCGAGTACCGTTACCGTGATGCCAGAATTGCTCTACTTCATAAACTTGATTATTTTTTACTGCATGAAGTTGTCTCCACAGCGAACTTTTGAGCAACTGTTGAGAAAGTGGAGCTTTGATTGGTGAATAGGTTTGAACAAAGATGATATCAGGATCAACTTCTAAAATTTTCTTCAGAGACATATCAATAAACTCTGAATTTTTATTGGCTGAATGATTACACCAAGGATAGTGAGTGAAGTTTTTGATCACACTGCCGATAGTACCTACATCGGTTTCCACAATGAATTTACGAGTTAAAAGATTCAAATTGGAACCACCCATCAGCAGCACTGTTTTCCTTGGTTCATTAACAAGAGCAACATGATAGGCTGCAATCTGTGCTTGTAGTTTAGCGATCGCCTGTTCTGCTGCCAAGATGCGATCGCTTAAGTGAGCAATATCATACAATCTCTGCACAGCCGCATCATATCCATTACCACTCATTAAATAAATGGGGGTTGGTTCACGCCACAAAGCCCGATAAAAGCGATGGGGAAACCTCCAGCCAATTATTAAATCAGGTTTAGCTTGGCGAATTGCACTGATCTGAGGAACCATCCAAGAGCCAACTGCCACAAACTGCTCGGCGCGATCGCCATAAAACTCTGGTTTACTAGCAATCCCCTCACGCAGATAACCTACAGGTTCCATCCCCAATTCAAATAATATGTCAATCGCTGTAGCAGTCAAACAAACAATACGTTCTGGGGGTTTTGGGAGTATAATTTCTTTTCCAGTGCTATCAATTGTGTGTATTTCACCCATTTACCTTTTTCCTCAGTATATAATATTAATCAATAAATTTCTCAATAAGACTATACTGCGAACAGCAAAATCAGTTACAATTATTGATTATTAATTGATCACAATTGGACTTACTGAAATATCAGTACCATGAATTTGCCATGTTTACGATTCAAAAAATAACCCTTGAAATTGTCTGTACGTCGGCATTTTAGGTTTTTTGATGGAAAATTTTTGTTAATCTATCTCCATCATTGAACCTTAATTTGATAGCTTATTTTTTCCGCAAAAAGAAAATAAACCGCAGAAGTATCTTGATAAATTCATGAATATTACTATTTTTCTTTTAAGTGAAAAATAATTTTGAAGCAAGCAAAGAGCATATTCAAGTCTTTAATAAAAGCCTTATGTTTGCATTTTTGTAATATTCATTGTATTGAGATTTCTCAATCTATACTGATATAAAATTTGCCTGTTTCAATTTCATGCTATTTAGACATTTAATTACAAATTCCGTATGCATAAGATTTTTTCAAAATATCCCAGGCAAGTTCAGAAAAAAGAGAGACTTTTTCAAAAAAATAACCTATATAATATAATCGTAATAGTATATGTTTTAGTATCTTATTTGAGTGCGTTTTTACTTCTACCAGCACAACAGATTTTTTTTAATATTTTAGGTATATTACTACTTACTCATAGCCTAGTAATATCAGCTTATTTGTTTCATGAATTCATCCATGGCACAATTTTCACATCTAAAAAGTGGAATGTGATTGGTGGTAATGTCATGTTATGGTTGAATGGTGGTTGCTATGCAAGATTTGAAGATTTAGCCAAAGAACATATATGTCATCATGTAAATAAATTTGATTCTTCAGCATTTGATTTATCAAAATTTCTCAAAAAATTGCCAACTCTAGTACAAATTTTTGTTATTGCATTGGAATGGATGTACTTTCCCGTAATTTATTTTTTTTTGCAATTCTATTCAATAACTGCGCCATTCTGGAAACCAGAACGTAAACACGAAAGAGTGCGTATTTTATTTGTACTCTTTGTCAGAGGTATATTTTTTACTAGTATGGGATTAATCTCATTAAAATTTTTATTACTCTATTTCTTCTCATACATTGGCATGATTACTGTAATGAGATTTATGGATGCTTTTCAACATACCTATCAAATGTTTCCTCCAGGCGCATCACCACCAAAATATAATTCCTTGTATGAACAAGAAAATACTTTTTCTATATTGATTTCTCGAAAATATTGGTGGCTAAATTTATTAACACTCAACTTTGGTTATCATAATGCTCATCATGCTCGCATGAGATGCCCTTGGTATAACCTACATAAGTTAGATGCAGAGTTGTCAAAAAAGACAAAGATTCATTATCCATCTTTCACAAATTTATTATACAACTATCATCGTTTCCGAGTTATTCGCCTCTTTTCAGGTCAAGGTCAAGTATACAAAGATAACTGGAATAATTTTTACGGTGCTGTTGGAGTATCTGTTCTCATTAAACATTAAATAATGAATTTCAGTGGAAATACATAAACACAAATTCAAGTGTTTTCAGCGTCTTTTTTATAATTTTTAATCTTTATCTGACATTTTCCCTCCTAAATCCTGAAACATGGGCGTGCTGAGATAACGTTCTCCAAAAGACGGCTGAATCATCACGATTAACTTACCAGCATTTTCTGGACGTTGACCGACTTGAATAGCAGCACATAAAGCCGCACCAGAGGATATACCAGATAATAATCCTTCCTCTTTTGCTAAACGTCGTCCATAACTCATAGCTTGTTCGTCACTAACTCTAATCACTTCATCAATTAATTCTAAACGCAGCACATCTGGAACGAATCCAGCACCAATACCTTGAATTTTATGGGAACCGGCTGTACCACCTGAGAGGATGGGACTATTGCTGGGTTCAACTGCGATCGCTTGCACACTTGGTTTATATTGTTTTAATACTTCTGCAATTCCTGTAATTGTCCCACCAGTCCCGACTCCAGCAATGATGATATCTACTTCTGTGTCAGTATCTGCCCAAATTTCTTCGGCGGTAGTTTCTCGGTGAATTTTGGGATTAGCTGGGTTGCGAAACTGTTGCAACATCAAAGCATTGGGAGTATTGGCCACTATTGCTTCAGCTTTATTAATCGCCCCTCGCATTCCTTCTGCCCCTGGTGTTAATTCTAACGTTGCACCGTAGGCTTTGAGCATAGAGCGTCTTTCTTGACTCATTGTCTCTGGCATTGTCAAAATTAAACGGTAGCCACGTGCTGCTGCTACCATCGCTAAAGCAATGCCTGTATTCCCCGAAGTTGGTTCAACTAAAATGGTTTTCCCAGGCTGAATTAAACCCTCGGCTTCTGCCGCCATTACCATACTAATGCCAATCCGGTCTTTAACTGAAGCGGCTGGGTTCATGCCTTCGAGTTTGACAATTATCCTTGCTCTCACGCCCTCAGCTTGAGGAATTTTATTCAGTTGAACTAAAGGAGTTCTACCAATAAGTTCTGTAATATCTTTAGCAATTCTCATAAATTCACTCCTATGATTTTACGCCTATGACCAATTATTTACCAGTAAAAATCCACTTGTACGTATTGAATTTTTATGTGGTGTGAATAAAAGTTTTGACTACCCATTCTGATCAAAATTCAGAATTGATCATCTAAATCATCAATTTGAAGTAATTTTCTCACTTATCCTTGACTCGTAATGTTTTCTAGTTACCATAGTCCAATTTCATAGTTTAATTCTACTGTCTTTGTCTAGACGAAGTTCGTTTGCTGAATAAAAAAGTTGTCCATTTAACTTTTTATAATTTATATTTAGTATATGGGGCTGCATTGACAATCGAAAAATAATGGATTTTCAGAGAAATTTAGTGTAGACTCTCCACATAATCTATTTATTTGAGTACAACCTTGAAGAAGCAAAAAACAGCATCAAAACTGCCCTCTAGCATTGCTCTACATAGCTTTAAGCCTGAGTACATAAATGCTAGTACCCCCCTTCAGAAATACTAGTACCCCACCTCAAAAATACTAGTACCCATCCCCCAAAAAATTTTTATCCGCCTGATGAGGTATAAGTTATAGGCTTTGAGTACAAATTTAATAAATTTAATAATCTTAATTTTGCTAGAGCAAACTCGGCTCAAGAGGGACGACTGCTATAAATTTTGTAGGATTTACGCAGAGATTCCCCTCTACCCCCCGAAGTTCTTAGGGTTTTACCCACAGAATTAGGGGGGACTTCTTAACTCTCGTAGTTGTGAAGATATTAGTCCTAAGTTGATAACTATAGCTTTTGTGGAAAAATCAGTAACTTTTCAGTAGTCAGTGAACAAACTGAAGGCTGATAGATTGTTAAACTTTAGTATTAGAAATGTTGGCAACGTGGAAAGCAAAAACTGGTTAGATAAACAGCCACAGGAATTTGTCTGGGTGCATACTATCTAACACGGGAGAGCAAAGATGAAAGTTAAACTTCTAAATGTTCTCACAGTTTGTTTAGTTACCTTAGTGGTGCTTTCTCCTGGTTTAGTAGTATTTAGCATAGTTTGGGGACGACATATTGAGTTCGTTAAAATGCAGAATTTATCCTGTGAAATTGACAAAACTCCTCCAGAAAATTCTGCCTTGTTTTCCCAATCAGCAGCTAAAAGTTCATCCCAATATCAGACAAAAAAGGAAATCTCTGATCGCAATCTTGTGACCCGATTATTAATTGCTGCCGAGCAATATAGACTGGCAAGTATTTTGCAATGGTTTGTCTTAATCACCCCAATTTTTGTTGGTTTAGGGATTATTGTTTATGACAGATATCTTGTTTACCGTGCTGCTATCTTAAAGGAACAAGTTGAAATGTTGGAAAGGCTTTGGCAGCAAAGTATCGAGTAATCCTCTCTGCAAATTTTACTCATTAAAGAAACGAAATTACCATGACAGAAGAACGCCAAATCCAATATTTCGATCTCATTGACAAGTTACTGAAATGTCCTAATGGTCAAGAACCAGAAGTTTTAGAAGCACAACCAGAATTGATTGATGCTCCTTTTGTGGAAACGATGCTACAAGTAGCATCTAGTTTTGCTCATGGTGGTAATCAAGAAGGCGCTCAGTTTTTATTTTTTGTCGCTCGTGAATTAGCAAAGCAACTGGGCTTATATCCTGAAGTTTCAAATTCTGACGTTGCAAGTAAGGAGTAAATATGCTGCTGACTGAAACCGACGCTGGACAAATTGCGTTAGAGTTCCTCATGGCAGACTGGAACATCTCAGAAGATCATCGAGAGTGGTTTGTCATGTTTGGCTCTCGGCTAATTGGTGAGAGTTGGTATATTGTAGAATTGGGTGTTGAAGGATTTCCTGATCGTTGGTTTATTGAAGTCTATGATACGGGAATGTGTGACCCAAACTATACATTTATTTCACCGATTCCAGCTTCTGAAGGATTTTCTGATTTTGTAGATGTGCCAGAAATGGTGGCTGAAGTTTTAGTAGCAGAGCGTAAGGCTCGTTAATCATGATTAAAATTCAAAATTCAGAATGTACATTAATTAAAACTGAAGATTTTGAGTTTGCCATTTAAAACTTTCTCCAGAGGCGAAAATCCAAGATTCTGAAATTTTTCAATTCTTGCCCATGCAATCAAAATAATATATGAGGTGATGTCACATTAAAACACACCTCATTTTTTCATATCTATCTGAATAAATAAAAATTTGTATTTCCTCAAGCTTTTGTAGAGATTGTTTATGGGAAATATATCATAAAAAAGAAAGAAATCATGTAATTTGTCAGGTTTAATTGACAATAATATGTTATATTAAATAGCGTGATGAGCGCTACAGAAATATCAGTTGATATGATTGCTGAACATATCCTAGCTAAAGAATTCACAAGAGTCGTCACTCACTATTACCCAACACTTGGAGAATTACTAGACGGGTGTCATGTGAGAGTCATTACCTGTTTTTGGGGACGACCGGCTAGACGTTTGCAATATATAGGGATTTATTGCTCGGAAAAAATGCTTCCCTATGTGCAAGCTCAAAAAGACGTACTCAGAGAACTAGCAGATAATATGGGACTAATTCAAGTCGTCTGTATGAACGGGTCACGATTGTTACGCGATCCTATGTCTAAACTTAAGGATACCAATCCCCGCTTATGGTTGGAGTTGCAATGGGTGACAACTCAAGCCAGTGAACAGTGAGCAGTGAACAGTTATCAAGGCATGAGGTGGAAGATTTAGCCCCAATTATGTCTCTTGACTGATAACTGATAACTGATAACTGATAACTGTTAAAATAGCGATCGCTGACAATGAAAACTGGAATTTTTTGCAATTACGAAAATCATCATCAGAATACCAGCCGCACAATCTTTGAACAAGTGGCGCTAGTGCAGCAGGCGGAAAGCTTAGGTTTTGAGTCAGCGTGGGTGAGTGAACATCATTTTAATGAATTCAATCTCAGCTCGTCTATGTTGCTGTTAATGGCACACCTAGCGGGGCTTACGTCAACGATTCAACTAGCGACGGCGGCGGTATTATTGCCATTTCATAACCCGATTCGGGTAGCAGAAGATATTGCTACTTTGGATAATTTGTGTAATGGCAGATTATTATTTGGTGTGGCAAAAGGGGGGCCTTTCCCTGAACATAATAAGCATTTTGGTACACCAATGGGTGAATCTCGCGCCAAAATGTTAGAAGCGATCGCCTTAATTCAAAAGCTGTTATATGATACTGATGTGTCATTTAATGGACAGTATTATCAATGCGATCGCTTGACCATTTCTCCCAAGCCATTACAGTCTCAAATTCCAGTTTACATAGCCACTGGTGATGCTCAAGGCATAGAATTTGCTGCTCAAAATGCCTTCGGTTTAATGGGGGGGCCGCCATTCTCTTTAGAGAGACTGAAAAACACTGTGGCTAAATATCGCGCCTTTAATAATAGCGGCTCCGAAAAATTTGTATTGGCACGCTTCTTTTATGTGGGGAAAACATTTGATGAAGCAGTGAGCGAGGCTTTGCCATTCATTCGCAAATTCAGCCAAAAGATGAAAGCTAACTCAGCTTATGTCATGGAGAATAGCAAGAATCCCAATCAAAAACCATTTGATCGGACAAATATTTGTTTCGATGAAGATTATTTGATTGAGAATTCAATTATTGGTGATGTGAGGACTTGTCGAGACAAAATCAAAACATTTCAGGACGAGTTAAATCTCGGTACATTAGCGCTCAAACCCTCTTCTTTTGTTCTGCAAAAGAACTTAGAAAGTTTAGAACGCTACAACCAAGAGGTTCGGAATTATGTCTAAACTACACCAGCTTCCTCCCGATGATTTACCACCTATTGAGGTAACGAAACAGGATGGAATGCTGCATTTGGAGTTAGAACGATCTACTGGTATATGCTTTTTTCATGCTTGCGATCGCATTACGCAAGTCTTATTATCAAACTGTCAATGGTATCTCACCAAGAATAGCACCACCCTGACGCTGATAATTGATTGCCCTGACATAGTATCTTACTGGCATATAGTCAGTAATATTCCCCAGTTAGGGAATCGGCTAGAGAGGTTTACCCATAACGCCAAAATCCGCGTTTATCCTCCATTTGGTAAAGGCACGCCATTTGAAATTAGCGTCAATGAAATTTCGGCTTATCGGGATTGGCTGTAATAGCAAACCTCTCGAATTGCCTAATATGATCTTACTCTTCCCCGCCTCCGGGGAGAGAATAAAAGCAGACATAAATATCGGAAAATTGTAGCTAAATCCTGTTTGCAGAGAATGAGTTTGACAAAATAGCCTCCATTCCTAGATTGGCTCGAATCTCACTAATTTGTACATCCCAATATTGATCCCATTTTTGAGCGATAAACTTACCTGAAGTTTGGGAACCGAGATGATAAGCACGGGAAATCTCCGACATCAAATATTTAATTTTATTTGGTTTATCAAGACTAATTATCACCAAACCAAAGCTCACCATGATAGCGCTGA
>NZ_JAYGHH010000010.1:66711-86938 GCF_034931045.1 Nodularia sp. UHCC 0506 | reverse complement strand
GAATTGGAGTTTGAGCCAGGAAAAAAACTTGTAGTCCAATTTCGCCAATTTCATCAGTATCAAATCCCCCAACTAGATGATAAAAATCATGCGTAGTTCTCCACAGCATTTTAAGGTAGGAAATATCGTCAACTACAGGAACTGTCTTGTAGAAGTAGGGATCAAAGCCTTTGGACTTAATTTTATGAGCATAAACATGACCTAAAGTACCCTTTGGCAGCTGACTTAACTCATCCAAATCAAAAGGAGCAGGAAGCCAGCGTTCCTTAAACAAAATGTTTACTTCAGGGATTTTTTTTAGCTCATTAACAGCTCGTTGTGCTATTTCCGTTTGGTCAAGTGCATCTTCAAAGTTAAATAATTTATCAGTGCTAATATCCTCAGTTCTTATGGTACTAGATGCTAAAAGTTGAATAATGTAAGCAAGGAGTCCTGTCTCAGTATCACGAGTAATTACATTGACCATAGTGCTTCTCTGCTTTCTAAGATAGCTTTACTAATTTAAACCTGAAGTGCATTATTTAAGATTCATCAATTGCCAGAATAAGAAGAATATGCACTATTCATTTTTGATGAAAATAGTTAATTTTTTCATGGATCTTCAGAGGGATTTCATAAACCCAGAATTGTTGTTTATTAAAAGGTTAAATCAAAATACAAAGACCAAACAAATGAACTTACCCTGTGAATTAGATACTTTATTAATTAGTAGAATCACGAAAAAACACAGATGTATTTTGCTATCTGTGTTCATCTAGAAATTAATTTTCTACTTATATTATTTAATCAGCTACGGTGAAATTTTTAAACAGAAACTGGAATCGCCAAATTAGCTAATTTGGTAGACAGCCACTCATACCAATTTTTCAAACCAGCACCAGTAGTAGCAGAAACCTGAAAAATCTGAATTTGGGGATTAATGTTTTGGGCGTAATTTATACATTTTTGCACATCAAACTGCACATAAGGGAGCAAATCAACCTTAGTAAGAATCATAATATCACTAGCACGAAATATATGGGGATACTTAATAGGCTTATCTTCTCCCTCAGTCACTGAGAGAATAACGACTTTAGCTTGTTCTCCCAAATCAAACAAAGCCGGACAAACCAAGTTTCCCACATTTTCAATCATCACCACCGAATTAAGCGGCGGGTTCAATTGCTGTAAACCCCTGTCAATCATAGAGGCTTCTAAATGACAACCAGTACCCGTATTAATTTGTACAACCTTACAGCCAGTTTCCTGAATTTTTTCGGCATCATTAGCGGTTTCTTGGTCGCCTTCAATTACACTAATCGGTAACTGATTTTTCAAATCATGAATAGTCCGAGTTAACAGAGTTGTTTTACCAGAACCAGGAGAACTCATTAAATTTAACGCTAAAATATTGCGTCCTTTAAACCATCCCCGATTTTGGGCAGCTATCAAATTATTTTTCGCTAAAATATCCTGTTCTAAGGATATTGTTGTATTATGTATTTTGGCATGAACTTGAGACGCTTCATGCTGAGTATCATGATGATGAGAATGAGTGATTACAGTACCATCAGGTAAAGTATGAGTATGATCATGGTGATTGTGTTCAACTTCACCAGTTTCTAAATTAGTAATTGTGCTTTGAGCATCATCAGAACAACCACAAGTTACACACATAATTATACTACTTCTATTTCTTTAATTTTCAGTTCTTCACCAGCTATTAAGTCTAATTGCACGCTACCACAGCCACATACACCAAAAGGTTTATCTAAATATATTTCCGCACCACATTCACGACATCGTGCTAAACCAGGAATTTCCCTAATTTCTAATATCGCCCCTACCAAAACAGTACCTTGAGTACAGATATCAAAACAGAACTCAATAGCATCAGGTAAAATCGCCGAAAGTTGACCAATTTCTAACACCACCCGTTGCACCTTTGCACCTTGGGCGTGTTCACTAACAATAGCCACAATATTTTGCGTAATACCTAGTTCGTGCATAAAATTAAGTGCTGATTAAAGTGGGATTTTTAACCCGCGTAGGCGGGTTTTGTCTGTATAGCCGCGACTTCTAGTCGCCAGGGCTAGTAATAAACAATACTTTTCAAACACCGTCTAAATAATCATTCCCTCTTCCTTGGCGCACTTGGCGACTTGGCGGTTCGTTTCTCCGAAAAATCAACAAATCCTGGGTAATTGTTCCCCCACCAACATATCAACAATTCTTTCAGTTCCAAAAGCAGTTCTTAACAACACAACACCCGCAGGTGAAGCCATAACCTCACCAATAACACAAGCATCCTTCCCGGCTGAATGTGACTTCATAGCTGCTAAAACAGTTTCAGCATTCTCACCTCCTACTACCACAACTAACTTACCTTCATTAGCCAAATACAAAGGGTCTAAACCTAGTATTTCACAAACTCCTTTCACCTCTTCCCGCACAAGGATAGATTCTTCATTGAGACGAATACCTACACCAGAACTCAAAGAAAATTCATTTAAAACTGTCGCTAAACCGCCCCGTGTAGCATCGCGCATAGCGTGAACTCCAGGACAAACACTGAGGATTTTTTCTACTAAACTATGCAAAGGTTGACAGTCACTTTCTACATTAGTTTCTAATGCTAATTCCCCACGGGCGATTAAAATTGCTGCACCATGATTTCCTAACTCGCCATTAATAATTACTACGTCTCCCACTTGGATATTATGGGCAGAAATATTAATCCCTTGAGGAATTACCCCAATACCTGTAGTATTAATAAACAGTTTATCGGCAGCACCACGTTGAACAACTTTTGTGTCACCTGTGACAATTTGCACGCCAGTTTTTTGGGCGGCTAATTTCATACTAGCAACGACACGCCGCAAGATTTCTACTTCTAATCCTTCTTCTATAATAACGCTACAAGTTAGATATAAGGGTTTAGCACCACTGACGGCTAAATCATTAATAGTGCCATTAATTGCTAATTCGCCAATGTCACTACCGGGAAAAAATAAGGGGTCTACAACATAAGAGTCTGTTGTAAATGCTAGTCTATCTCCCTGTTGGGTGAGACTAGCTAAGTTTAATCTGGCTTGGTCTTCTAATTGGGAGAGAATTGGATTATCAAAGCTACTTACAAAGATATCTTCAATTAAATCGCGCATGGCTTTACCGCCGCTACCGTGGGCGAGGGTAATATGGGTGTCTCTCACCTTACTTTTTTGGGGTTTGCCGATTTTTTGTAATAGCGGATTTTGGGTTTTATGTTTGGGTAAAATGTTCATATTTAAATTTTGTTGAAATTATTAAAGTTGGAGAGGGCTGAAGCCCTCACTACGAGCAAATTAATTTTATATACCTTTTTCTTTATGTCTACCGCTATGTTTATCTATATGCAATTGTCCGCCAACTGCCCAATTTTCTCGCTCAAATTCATCAATATGTATGGTTATCCATTCTGGTTTAGATCCCAAGGTTTCAATTAGTGTTTCGGTTAGGGCTTTGACTAGTTGGCGTTTTTTTTCGACGGAGTGACCTTTGGCTATTTGTACTGTGATGAATGGCATATATTTTTTCTCCTTAAGAATCCCACCCCCCAACCCCTCTCCGCAAGCGAGGAGGGGAGTTAGAGAATGGTTATTTTATTTGGATGTGGCTAGTTGTTGGGCTTTTTTACTAATTGCAGAAAGTCGTCCATATTTGTAGTAGGCTGCACACGCACCTTCTGATGAAACCATGCAGCTACCAATGGGTGTTTCTGGTGTGCAAGCTGTACCGAATACTTTACATTCCCAAGGTTTTAAAACTCCTTTAAGAATTTCTCCACATTTACAGGCTTTGTGGTCGGCTACTTTTAAGTTAGGAATAATAAATTTATTTTCTGCGTCGAATTGGGCATATTCTGTCCGGATTTTTAAGCCTGATTCTGGTATTTCACCTAAGCCTCGCCAATCAAAGTTTTCTCGCACTGCAAATACTTGGTTCATGGCTTGCAATGCTATTAAGTTTCCGGCTGGTTCTACTAATCTGTTATATTGGTTTTCTACTTGACAACGGTTTTCTACTAGTTGCTGTAATATCATCCAAATTGATTGCAGTATATCTAATGGTTCAAAGCCGGAAACTACTATGGGTTTATGATATTTTTTGGTAATAAATTGATATGGTTCTGTTCCAATTACCATGCTGACATGACCAGGTCCGATAAATCCATCTAGTTGTAAATCTGGGTTATCTAATAGGGCTTGAAGGGCGGGAATTACAAGAACATGGTTGGAAAACATACTAAAGTTGATGATGTTTTCGGCTGCTGCTTGCAATATGGTGAGGGCGGTACTGGGGGCGGTGGTTTCAAAGCCGAGGGCGAAGAAGACTATTTCTTTGTCTGGGTTGTCTCTGGCGATTTGCAGGCTATCCAGGGGGGAGTAAACTATGCGGATATCTGCGCCTTGGGCTTTGGCTTGGAGGAGGTTGGTGGTGGAACCGGGTACTCTCATGGTGTCGCCAAATGTGGCGAGAATGACGTTATGATTTTGGGATATGGCGATCGCATCGTCTAATCTCCCTTTTGGCATGACGCATACTGGACAACCAGGCCCGTGGATGAGTTCTAGGTTGGGGGGTAGGATGTCTTCTATACCGTATTTAAATATGGAATGGGTATGTCCACCGCATATTTCCATCAGTTTTATCGGTTTTTTTAGTTGGTTGCAGAGTTGGGTTATTTGGTTGCGTAAGGCTGCTGCTTTTTCTGGTTCTCGAAATTCGTTGATGTATTTCATGGGGGAAGTTTTTGGTTTTTTTAAACGAACCGCCAAGTCGCCAAGTACGCCAAGGAGGAGGAGGAGTTTTAGTTGGTTATTTGGGCTTGGGCGGTTGCTAGTTCTTCTAATAGTTTTAATGTTTCGGCTGCTTGTTGTTCGTTAATACGATTCATGGCGAAGCCTACGTGGACTAATACCCAATCTCCTATACATTTTTCGGGGGGATGTTGTTCGTTGACTATACAGGCTATGTTTATTTGGCGTTTGACTCCAGCTATGTTAACTATGGCTAGTTTATGGTTAATGTCGCTGATTTCTACTATTTGTCCGGGGATTCCTAAGCACATTTTTTTTCTGGATATAACGAACCACAGAGGCGCAGAGAACACAGAGGGAAGATTAAGAGTTGGGGATTAATTGGGCGGCTGTAATTATTGCTTGTCCTAGTGATATGTTGCCGTCGTTGGAGGGGAGGGAACTGTGAGTTAATACGGTTATTCCTAAACTTTGTAAATTCTGGGTAACTTGTGTTAATAAAATACTGTTCTGAAATACTCCTCCGGTTAATACGACTTGATTAATTAGGTTTTCTTGAGCAAGATATTTAACTACATTCACAATAATTTGAGCTAAACTTTTATGGAATTTTGTAGCTATCTCTGATTGACTAATCTGTTTTTGCAAGTCTTGAAGCAGGGCTTGCCACATTGGTTTTGAGTCTATATAATATATGCTATCTGAAAAGTTAATGTGAAAAGGATAATTTAGCGTTTCTTTATAATTATTTAAGTTGTTAGGATTTACTAAGGCTTCCATTGCGATCGCAGCTTGTCCTTCATAGCTACATTCTTCTGGATAAATCCATATAGCCGCAGCTACTGCATCAAACAACCTCCCTACGGATGAGGCTAGAGGTGAGTTAATTCCTTTATCTACAGCTTGTTTGAGGAGTTCTAATGGTCGCTGTTGCAAAAATTTGATAATTTTCAACTCAGAATATTTCTGTTGGCTTTCATGCCAAATATTAGCGCTGAGTAAGTGGGCGTAGGTGTTACGCCAAGGCTGATAAATTGCTTTTTCTCCGCCAATTATAGCCACTGGTTTAAATGTTGCTAGTCGCTGAAATTGACGATAGTCTGCTAACAGAAATTCTCCCCCCCAAAATTCTCCAGCTTCGCCATAACCTAATCCATCTAAAGCAATACCTAAAACTGGAGGTGCATCTAAAGGAATGCCATTTTCTGCCATACAAGCCGCAATATGGGCGTGATGATGCTGGATAGGATGAAGTTTAAGTTTATTAACAGATGCAAGTTCTTTACCGAGTTTTGTGGCAAGATATTCTGGGTGTTTATCGATAGCGATCGCTTCTGGTTGATGCTCAAATAAATTTAAATATAAATTCAGTGTATCTTGATAAGCATTAAAAGCCGCAGCATTTTCTAAATCACCTAAATGTTGAGAAAGAATTGCTTCATTATCGCGTAATAAACAAAAGGTATTTTTTAACTCGCTACCCATTGCTAAAATAGGTGTCACCTTCTCAAATCCCGGTGGTAAAATTATCGGTGCTGGTGCATATCCTCTAGCCCGGCGAATAATTTTTACTTGATTATCAATCACCCTAGCAACAGAATCATCTACTCGATTCACAATATCCCGATTATGTAAAAGAAAATAATCAGCAATGTTACCTAACTTTTCTCGAACTTCTTCATTATCAATACATTGAGGTTCATCAGCAATATTCCCACTCGTCAACACAATGGGGCGATTCATTCGCCGCAAAATTAAATGATGTAAAGGCGTATAAGGTAACATAAAACCGAGATAATTTAGTCCCGGTGAAACAGAAGGCGCAATTAGACAGTCAGGATTTTTCTGTAACAATACAATCGGCGCAGCAGAACTTGCTAATAATTCTTTTTCCTGAGTGTTCACAGTACAATATTCCGCAATTACTCCTATATCTCGCGCCATTAAAGCCAACGGTTTATGATAACGTCGTTTACGCTGACGCAATTTTTGGACAGCAGCTTCTTGAGTTGCGTCACAAGCTAGATGAATACCACCCAACCCTTTAATAGCCACAATCTCACCTTTTTGCAACAAAGTACAAACAGCATCCACATCATCCATCATTGAAAACATCGAAGCCGTCACAGGTTTACCATCAGCCCGTTCTAACCAAGCATTCGGTCCGCAAGTATGACAAGCTACAGGTTGGGCGTGAAAACGGCGATTTTCCACATTTTCATACTCCCGTTCACATTCAGCACACATAGCAAACGCAGACATACTGGTATTGCATCTATCGTAAGGAATCCCACGAATAATACTGAAGCGAGGACCGCAATGAGTACAATTAGTAAAAGGGTAACGATAAAAACGGCTAAAAGGGTCAAAAATTTCCTGTTGACATTGGGGACAAATCGCCGCATCAGGAGTAATTTCTGTATTTTTAGAACTACTCACACTACGAGAAATCACAAAATCAGTAAAATCCCCATCACCTTCATAACTAACTCTCGTCAACTCCTGAATTTTCCCCAAAGGAGGACATTCAATATATAGTCTCCTGACAAACTCCGTAATAGCCGCCTCACTCCCAGCCACCCGAATTAAAACACCCTCACCATCATTACAAACATCACCCAACAACCCACAAACCTTAGCCAAACGATAAACAGTAGGACGAAATCCCACCCCCTGAACAGTTCCCCGAACCCGAATCTCTTCCCTTACCAAATCTTCCATTCTTTTTCATGCCTTTCTTTGCGTGAAGCACCTCTTAGGGATTTCCAAAAATAATTATTATCCATATTGTGGGGTGGGCATCTTGCCCGCCCTGATGACGGGACGGGTGGGGACACCCATCCCACAAGAAAATTTAGAATGTTATTGATTTGTTAGCCTCTGACTCCAACCCCCACAACAAAACCCGATTATTCCCAGAATCAGCAACCACCGCAGTATTACCACAAACCTTCACCCCATAACACCAATTCAAAGTATTTCTCTGAGGTAAACCAAAATCCCGATTTTCACCCTTAGATTTAAAATTAACTTGTCCCACCAAACCATCAGCAACCGCCCCAGATAATAATTGAGACTCCGCCTTTTTCCATCCTAACAAACGAGAATTTGCAGTATCAGCAACCAGCAAACAATCATTACCAACCGCTACACCATAAGGCATACTCATACTACTAGCACTAGGTAAATAAACACCTTGATTCATTTCCACAGAATTAAAACTTTTTTGTCCTAAAACCACCGCACAAGGGGCATTATTTTCTGTAGGTATGCCCTCCCAAATCATCACCCGGTGATTACCTGCATCAGCAACCACTAAATTGTCTCCCCAAATAGTAATATCATGACACCAACGCATACTCGCCGCAGTGGGAGAACTCCCCCCATTTTCATTGCGAGATATCATATCTGGTTGTCCCAAAACTAAATCAGCCGGTTGACCATTTTCTGTAGGTAATTGTTGCCAAATTAATAACCGACGATTTCCCGTATCAGCTACAAATAGCTTTCCTTGATGATAGAAAACACCATAAGGCCAGTGCATACTATTAGCAGCAGCTTGATGAGTTCCTCTATTGGGTTCATTTTGACTAAAATCAGCTTGTCCTAACACCAAATCTGCTGGAACATGACTATTTTTTGGGACATTTTTCCAAATCAATACCCGATGATTCCAAGCATCAGCTACCGCCAAACCTTTACCACAAGCACAAATTCCCGTGGGGACACTAAAAGTATTTCTTCCCGGTATACCTTTAGCATTTTGACCTTCATGATAAAAATCAGGTTGTCCAATTACCCAGTCAGCAGGTTGACTATCTCTGGTGGGTAAATTTCGCCATCCCAATAATCGATGATGTCCTGTATCTGATACCCATAAAGAACCAGTTTCAGATAACAAACAAGCACCACGTGGGCCGAACATATTTATAGGACTAGGTTCTATAGGTATAGCTAATATTTCTGGTGTAATAATATTACCTAATATCACTTCTGGACCATGAGGTGATAAAGGGAAGAATGGGGAATTTTCTGTTGCTTCTGGCGGCAATTTTGACGCAGGATTAATATTGATGGGTATATCCATGAACCGCAGATGAAGACTGATAGCTATTTAAACTCATCGACGGATATCGAAATGTATCCGTGGTGGCAATTTTGTTGTTAAAATGAATATTTTGGCAATTTCACAAAAACTTTCTCACCTTTAATTTGTACTGGATAAGACTGCAATGGCACATCAGCAACAGTTAAACATTCCCCAGTTTCTAAGTTATACTGAAATCCATGAGATGCACAAGTAAGAATATTATTATCTAATTTACCCATATCTAAAGGAGTCGCTAAATGTGGACAAGCATTCAGGTAACAAGTAATATTTACACCTTGGCGATATAAAATTAGAGAATTTTTGCCAACCTTACCTGTCAATATCCCAGATTCAGGAATTTGATCAATTGTTGTCAGTTTTACCCAAGTAGAGGGATCTTCTTGCGTAAATGTATTGTTGACTGTAGAAGTATGATTGACTGCTACAACTTTAGTAATTTCAGGACAATGATTTTTTATTGCCTGTTCTACACTTTGAGTTAAAGTTAAGGTTGAAGTGGGACAACTGCTACAACTACCAATTAATTTAACTTCTACTGTATCCGGTGGTTTAATGGCGACAAATTCTACATCCCCATCATGGCTTTTTAAGCCTGGGCGTACTTCTTCTAGGGCTGTTTGAATTCTTTCTATTAATGCTGCTTGTGGTGGTTTAATTAGTTCGTGATATAGCAAAACTGAATATACTATGTCGTCGTCTACGGCTTGACGCAAGGCTGACATTGATTCTTGTTTCAGGCTTTTGATTAAATGTGTTAGTGCTGCTTTATGTAAGTCTTCAATTGCTCTTTTTAGTCCTACTGCTACACATCTTTGGCTTTCGTCCCATTGGGCTATTATTGCTTCAAATCTATTGATTTCTTGAATTAGTTCTTCCAGTTTTGTCATTATTATTTATTATTTGTTGGATGGTAATTACGAATCAGTTATTGGTTTAGGAATTTACCTGGAATAAACGAACCACAGAGGCGCAGAGGACACAGAGGAATAAAGAGGAGGGAGTTTTTTTTGAGGTTTATCTGTAAGGATATCTATTTCATTTTGAAATCTTTGAGGAGAAATGGCATTACTGTACCTGTGATTAAGCTAGATACTGTTATTGGTAGCCAAAGGGGTAGTTCGGTTTGTGATAATGATAGGAGTATAATGGAACCGATACTTGTACCAATGATAATTTGTTTGAAAAAATATCCGGGGTTACGTATTAGTTTTCCTTTGAAAAATAATTTAGCTGAAAGCCATCCAATTTCAAACATGATTTTTCCTAATAATTGGTGAATAATTTTATGATGGCAAAACTTAAGAATATGGCGGGAATTACACCAGCCGGCCCAAATAATGCGCCTAATGTTGCGGCAAATTGATAACCAATGTCTTTTCCAGCTAATAGCATTGCACCAATAGCACCACCAATCATCGATAAGGTTGTGGCTATGAATATCCAGGCGAATTCTGTGGCTATGTTCAATTCTCCTGCTACTAAACTTGTGAAAAAATCTCTGATGTCTGGGTTGGTCAAAATGTCTCTCATGGTACTTGTGAAATGAGGGTAAACAAATGCAAGTTTAATCCATACACACTCGCATTTCTAGTTCTACATCTTGTATGGCTTGGGCGACGACTTCAGCTTGTGCTATTTGTTGATTTTGGGTAAATATTCCCCAAGCTTCTTGATAGTAGTTATATGCTTTTAAGAGGTTTTTAATATTACCTAATTCCGGTTTTTCTAGGTTGTCGGGTAAGTTGAATAAGGCGTTAGCTTTGTTAGATATGGTGTTAGCATATTCTAGGGGGGTGTCTCTGGAGTTACGCACTTTTAAGGCTTCGTCATAAGCTGCGATCGCACGTAAGTTATTATCTACAGGATGGGAACTGACTAAATATTGCAACGCGTTACCCAAATTGTTCTGTAACATCGCATATTCTTTGGGATGGTCAATTAAATTAATATGCTTTAATGCCACTTCAAAGGACTGTACTGCTAAACCCTGACGTAAATATTCCCGTTCTGATGACATGGGCATGGAAAGATAGGCGATCGCAATATTGTTGTATAAAATCGCGTATTCTTGTGGGTAATTCTCCCAGGTAAACACCTGCAAAGCCTCGTGATAAGCTTTGATACTGTCCGTCATGCGTGCCAGATTGAATGGTACTAGCGACTGCAACACCAAGCCATAATTCATCTGTGCCTCTGCTAGTTCTTCTGGCAAAGCTAATTGTTGTAAAATAGGCAAAGCCTCTTCATAACTGGCTTTCGCTTGCAGCAGCAATTGAGAATCTTGATCAGGAATACTCTGTAACGTCCCTGCCATCCCCACCAAGGCACGGGCTTTCAATAGGGCGTACTCCTCACCGCACATCTGATATGCCCGGTAATATAGCCCCACTGCATTCCGCAAATCTTGGGCAGTTTTGGGCTGCTTATGAAAGCCTTGTGCCATTTCAATCAGCATCTCGATTTTCTCTGCTGCTGTCGCCGACTCTGATTTGATAGCTGCGATCGCTGCCTTCACTGCTGAATCTGTAATGCTGGGGTTCATAACTGCCTTGATTTTGCCAACACCCATCAAGTGGGTTGATTAACTAAGCGGATTTACGCAGATTGAGAATCCCGTACCCTTCTAGTAGTCTGTTAACTCAAAAATGAAGAGTAAATAAATCTTTCAAATTTTCTTCTTTCTTTCCTTCTTCGCACACCCTACGCGCCAAGCCTATGGTATAGCTGCGCTTTAGCAATACGTTCCTTGATCCATCAAAATAAATTTGACAGACTACTAGAGACGCAATTTATCGCGCCCATCAATTTTTTTAATATAGAACAATCTATTTCTTAAATTCTATGGGGAAATTGCTAATATTAATGTCAGCTTTAAACACATAAAATATTTAACAGCTATTTTGGCATTGCTGATTGTGAGTATGAATTATACTCCCTACAAATTTAGATAATAATTAATTTTTATTTAATGAACAATAATTAGTTTGAAAACCAGATTATACTAGTAAATAAATATTGACAAATAGGTGATACTCTACAAATCTGATCACCTACCTCTACCATGATTAACAATAGATAAATGTGTAGCTAATGACTAATGTACTATGGCTGCAAGGTGGTGCTTGTTCAGGGAACACCATGTCATTTCTCAACGCCGAAGAACCCACAGTTTGCGATCTGATTGCTGACTTTGGTATCAAGGTACTTTGGCATCCCTCCTTAGGATTGGAAATGGGTAACGACTTGCAAACTCTCCTGCATGATTGCGTTTCGGGCAAAATCCCCCTAGATATCTTAGTCTTTGAAGGTAGCGTTGTAAATGCCCCCAACGGCACCGGCGAATGGAATCGGTTTGCCGATCGCCCGATGAAAGATTGGTTAACAGACCTATCCCAAGCGGCTAAATTTATTGTCGCCGTGGGAGACTGTGCAACCTGGGGCGGAATTCCAGCCATGTCACCCAACCCCAGCGAATCAGAAGGTTTACAATTTCTCAAGCGTGAAAAAGGCGGCTTCTTAGGCAAAGACTTTGTTGCCAAAGCTGGCTTACCTGTCATCAACATTCCCGGATGTCCCGCCCATCCTGATTGGATTACGCAGATATTAGTAGCGATCGCCACTGGACGCATAGCAGATATTGCCTTAGATGAACTCCAACGTCCTCAAACCTTCTTCAACACATACACCCAAACAGGTTGTACCCGTAACATTCACTTCGCCTACAAAGCCTCAACCGGTGAATTTGGTCAACGTAAAGGTTGCCTATTTTATGATTTAGGTTGTCGTGGCCCCATGACACACTCATCCTGTAACCGTATTTTGTGGAACCGTGTTTCCTCCAAAACCCGCGCCGGAATGCCCTGTTTAGGTTGTACAGAACCAGAATTTCCCTTCTTTGACCTCCAGCCAGGAACCGTATTTAAAACCCAAACAGTCATGGGGGTTCCCAAGGAATTACCGCCTGGTGTCAAACAAAAAGACTACGCCGTATTGACAATGGTGGCTAAAGATGCTGCACCAGCTTGGGCAGAAGAAGACTTTTTCACGGTTTAGAAGTCAAGAAGAAACTAACCACAGAGGCACAGAGGACACAGAGTTATGAGAGTTTGAGTGGTCACTGAGCTTGTCGAAGTGAGGTTTTTTGCGTAAGTTTGATGATGCCGTTCTGTACAGGTAGGGTGTGTTATCGAGGAGAGTACCGCACCAATTCGGATTTAAGGTGCATGAGGAAAAATGTCTGTAACGCACCTTACTAATTACTTAAAAGAGAGGAGAGAGAATGACAATTCAAACACTAGATATTTCGCCTGTTGGTAGAGTCGAGGGCGATTTAGATGTGCGCGTTGATATTGAAAATGGGCGAGTAGTTAACGCCTGGACACACGCCGAACTGTTTCGCGGATTTGAAATTATTCTCCGAGGTAAAGACCCCCAAGCCGGATTAATTGTCACACCCCGGATTTGTGGTATCTGCGGTGGTTCCCATCTCACAAGTGCATCTTGGGCATTAGATACACTTTGGGGTACAGAAGTTCCTCGCAATGCAATTTTGGCGAGAAATTTGGGTCAAATTGTCGAAACAATCCAAAGTATTCCCCGCTACTTTTATGGCTTGTTCGCCATTGACTTGACTAATAAAAAATACCGTCGTAGTCGCCACTATGAAGAAGCTTGTCGCAGGTTTGCGGCTTACACTGGCAAGTCTTACGAAATCGGTGTGACAATTTCTGCCAAACCTGTAGAAATCTATGCCCTTTTAGGTGGACAATGGCCTCACAGCAGTTATATGGTTCCTGGTGGTGTGATGTGCGCCCCGACTCTGACAGACATTACCCGCGCTTGGGCAATTCTGGAATATTTCCGCACTAATTGGTTAGAACCCGTGTGGCTGGGTTGTTCATTGGAACGTTACGAACAAATCCACACTTATGATGATTTTATGGCGTGGTTGGATGAAGACCGCAATCATCGTGAGTCAGATTTGGGTTTTTATTGGCGCATGGGTTTAGATATCGGTTTGGATAGATATGGCGCTGGTGTGGGTAAATATGTGACTTGGGGATATTTAGCCCATGAGGATAAATACCAAAAGCCGACTATGGAAGGGCGCAATGCGTCCATGATTATGAAAAATGGTGTGTATGACAGTTTCAGTGATACTCACTCTTTGATGGATCAGTCTTTTCTGCGGGAGAATACTACACATTCCTGGTACGATGAGGGAACAGCAGATATTCATCCAAGCGATCGCACTACTAAACCCACAGCGAATAATAGCAAAGATTTTGAAAATGCTTATTCTTGGTCGAGTGCTGTCCTACACAAAGACTTCGGACGCTTAGAAGCAGGCCCCTTAGCCCGGCAGTTAGTAGCTGGTGGTCATCATGGTGAATCTTGGCAACACCACGACGGGTTTATTTTGGATGTGTTTAAACAAATGGGTGGTGCTAGTGTTCATGTGCGTCAGTTAGCACGAGTTCATGAACTTGTCAAGTTATATCGCCAAGCTGAACATTGTTTACGCGAATTTAAATTAAATGATCCTTGGTATATTAAGCCTATAGAAAGAGATGGCAAGGGTTGGGGTGCAACGGAAGCGGCGCGGGGTGCGTTGTCTCACTGGGTTGAGGTAGAGGGCGGTAAAATTAAAAATTACCAAGTGATTGCCCCTGGGACTTGGAATATTGGCCCCCGTGACGGTGAGGGTAAGCGTGGTCCCATTGAGGAGGCTTTGATAGGGACACCCATTTACGATTCTAGCGACCCTGTGGAAGTTGGTCACGTCGCGCGAGCTTTTGATTCTTGTTTGGTGTGTACTGTTCACGCCCATGATGCGAAGACTGGTGAGGAGTTAGCGCGTTTTCGGACTGCTTAAATCAGTAAACAGTTATCAGTTATCAGCTGACACTAAAACTGATAACTGATATTTTGTTTTTATGGATGAGTGTAGATGCATAGTGGTTTTTACTATGGCCGTGTTCTGGACTTTCTTTTCTGATTTGCATTTGCAGAGTTATTCGGAACTGTAGCAATTTCCACCTCAGAGCTAGTAGTAGGTACTTGTGCAGTAATGACTTGTGCTTCCTCATCTATAACAAACTTCTCTGTCTGTAATTGATCAGAAATTTCTTCTAATTCTGATGTAGCTGACTTTTTTTCTTGATACTCATCGGGAGTTTCTTCTTGACTAGCTAAAAGCCCTGCGTACTTAATTCTTTCTAAACCCTTCTGAAATCCAATGTAGTCATCAATCGTTTTATTCATGTCAATTTCAAGCTTGTAATCACGGCGCAAATTTTGGATTGCTTTCTTAGTTTCTTCAATTTGCTTAATTGATTCATTCTCTACATTGTTACTTAAAATGACTTCAATCTGATCAAGAAGAATAACACCATCTTCACGGCTTGCAGAAATAGAATGAACTGCATTGAAATCCTTCTTTAAACGTTCAATCTTTTGGGTTAATCTTTCGTCTGTTAATATCTGCTGGGCATGGCGCTGCATAGAGTTTAATTTCTTAAACAACACTCTAAAGTTATCTTCAAAAATTTGCAATGCATCGGATTGATTCTTATTCAATGATTCTCGTTTTTGTGACCACTCATTTACCACTCGAATAACATTTCGAGCAAAGCCAACCTTATTGATTTGTAAGTCTTTGTCAAGAAACTCTGAAAGACTGGCTTGTATAGTATCAAGAATAGTTTGATTAGCAATTTTTCTTAAAACTAAATTTTCTGTCAGAAACGAAAACTCTGTTTCATCTAATTGTAAAAACTCTTGTAAGTAAAACCTTGTCGCTTGTATACAAATAGATAAGGGAATAATATCTTCTATTTCAATTTTCACTGTCGCCGTATCAGTTACTAAAGATAAGTTTTCTTTTATATCAGTAAGCTGAAGAATAAATTGCTCTTTAATTACTGGTCTTCTATGTTGACCACCTTTACCTAATAATTGCTTTTTAGCTTCGTTTCCACTGTTGTCGCTGTCCAGTAGAACAATTACTGCTGGCTGTTCAACATCCCGTCCACGGGCTAAATAGACTAAATAAGGAATATGCGATGCCGAACCTGACTGAACAATCGTGATTTGGTTTAAATCTAAAGTTTCTAAATTAGGTGCGTCATTCCCTCGAAGATATGTTGTAGCTCCTGCAATGAGAATTTGGTCGGAAATACCTTCAACCATTAAATTACAATTGCCGATGAAAGCTGTTTCGCCAACATAAGCACCAATTGAAGACCTCAAAGGTTCATAATGGTTTTTAGCAGCATCCTTAACTACTCGCGTTCCTTCATCCTCATTTCCCTTACGCAAGACCCGAATGCGTTCAGCATGATTCTTATCAATTAAAAAGGGAGAGTGGGTTACATAAACGACCTGGATAGGATGAGTTAAATGTGAACCTTGTGCTGGACTAGCAAACAGGTCAAATACTTTAAGTAAGTCTTGTTGTGCTTGGCTAGATAAATATGCATCTGGCTCATCCATTAGAAGGATTTCAGTCTTATTTGGATGAGGCTCATGGGAACGGTACTGTATGTAATAGCTGAGAAAATATCGTAACCCTTGGCTCCTCTCTTCAAATGAATACTCAGTTCCTGTTCTATCAGTTATGGTAAATACTAAGTCATAGTCTCTTGCCATAACTTTTAAACAAAAGTTTCGGTCTTGAACCCAATAATTAGGAAAATTTAAATTAATAGATAATTGGCGATTGATCTTCTCAATGATTCCATTTGCATAACCTTGCATTCCCTTTTTAATTGCTCCGGCTAAATCAAGTAAAGCATTAGTATCAACTTGAGCAATCTTACAAATCAATTTATAAGCTAACTTAATTTCTTTCTCTCTCCTTTCTTTTTCATTAACGCTGAATATTGCTTCATCCAGTGCTAAAATAATTGATTTCATTGTCTCAATTGCATCTGGGTCAACAACATCTTTGTTTTCACCCCCAAAAAGACGAACTTTAGTAATCAGTTCTGGATTATCACTAAATTCGTCGAGCGCGTCCACAATTTTGCTTCTTTGTTCCCGATCCAAAAGTTCAAATCTTCTGCTATCGAGATACTTCTCTTGGCCTAAGTGGACTAATTTTTTAATAGGAACACTGGACGGGAGTGCAACATCAGATTCAATTCTGAGTATTTCAGGAAGTAAGCTTTGCAACTCGCTAACTTGTTCATTCCCAATTTCATATGGTCTGTAATCTCCTTTTTCTGGAAGATATACAGTTATGTTATTAATATTTTTTCGGAATACTAAAAATCTGTCAAAAATAATATTATCAGGAATTTTTATGATTTTTCTTAAATTTACTTCTTCAGACTGTGACAGGTCAGACCATTCAGTACCGAAGTCAGGATATTTTAATTCATTCAGCTTCACTGTGAAAAAATGAGAATAACGACAAAAATCACTACGCTCTATATTATTACCAGATATAGCCTTTTCGATAGCACTTAGTAAGTGAGATTTGCCAGATTCATTTGCACCAACGATTGTTGTAATTTTGGGATCAAGAGGAACTTCAATATACGGGTAAAAAGCATTATTATCCATTTCTTCCCAAGGTTTAGGCTTAACTTTGTTATTATTTTTTCTGAGAAAATCGTCGTTGAATGACTTATAGAAACGAATGAAGACTGTTTTGAGATACATATAGTAAAAACTGGTAGTATACTTATGGTTTATGCGTAGCTTATTTAGTTATACCAGTATTTACCCTAATACACAATTACGTAATTAATAAATCCATAAAACTTAAGTAGACTGCTGTGTACTCACCCACAGACAAGCCCTTAATATAGTTTGACCTAACAAATAACCTTAAAGTAATTCATCACATAAGCCTGGAAAGTATAACTATTGTTAGCGAAAAGTTATCGCACACAATACGCACCATAGGCGATCGCTTTCAGAACACCAACAATCACAAACTAATCTTGCCGATTTTTCCAATATCCCGGCTATTTCATTACTCCAGCAATAGCCTCACTTGAGCTAAAGCTTCATCTCCTGGAATGGGTTGCACAGCACCACTCGTAATTTCGTCTCGTCGTCTCTTCGCTTCATTCGTCCAAGCAGTTTGAATTGTGGGATCTATGTCGAACTCCAGACTTTCTACAATCTTTTCTGCCAAAAGCGCTCTTGCTGCACTAGGCAAAGATAAAATTTCTTCTGTTAGTTGCTCAATTGATCGCCTCATAGAATTTACTCTCCTAAATAAGCACTGAGAAACACTAGCTGATTTTCCATGTCCTGAGCAGATTTAGTCGCCATCAATTTTAAAACTCGCCGCATCTGCTCACCCAGTGAATAATCCTGCGACGAAATAATAATACCTGAATGAGTTCTTTTCTGAGTTATATATAGAGTGTGTAGCTGGCAAAAATCGCCAACATTAAATGTGTAAAAAGCTCGTTGCTGTTCAGTAGCAATAGTTAACTGTTCTTCATCACTGAAACCTGTTCTACTTAGTTCCCCAACAGTTGTGACATCTACTCCTTTTGCTTTCAATGCTCCCACAAATCGATGATCCATCACATCCTCATCGATTAGCAATCGTATTTCACTCATAGTAACTCACCCATCTGAGCAGCCAATTGTTCATAGCTTGACTTCTCCGCAGCAAGATAAGCTTCAATCTCTTCTCGATTGGCGTGGTAATAAGTTAAGGCTGCATACACTTGTGCTAAAGTCAAACTGCCCATTCGTCCGACAATTTCCTCTGCATTCAGACCCAATTTGTACCAAGCTGCTACTCGTTGTACAGATACTCTGGTTCCTGCAATATGGGGACGACCGCCAAGAGTTCCGGGTGTGCGAATAATTAATGTGCCAATATCAGTAATAGTTTGCATACACTAAATTCTTTAGTTTTATCTCTAATCATAGCTGAAACATGGTTAAGTAATTTTGACACGTTGGGAGTGCTACCAAAAAACATATTATGATCAATAAATTAGCCGAATGTCACACCAATTTACATATTTGATTTGTAGGACACTGGCTTGTAAATTTATCGTCTGAATATTTCTGAAAATCTCGTAGCGTAACACACTAAAATTAATAGAGCTAATGCGTTAGCCTAGCTGTGATGCACTTCAACAAAATATAAATCTATAAGGTAAGCTTGTGCCTGATATAGCGTTACATAGATATCTCCCTCGCCTTCCTGAAGCAGCACTGCAAGAATTCATAGAATGGTGTGTTTTAGAACAGGCAAAAGCCGCAGGTTGTAATTTTACTCCAGACAAAAGCAAGTTAAATGACTTGCCAGCAACAGAGTATATTCCTAAGCTAATTGACCAGTTTATGAAGGTGAAGCCAGACCCAATTAAGGCAGGTTTAGTAGCTGCGATCGCGGGTAAGGAAGCTGACCAACATGGTTTATCTGGTTTGGCAGTTGTAGCTGATTTTATTGCACTTTATGTCAAGTATTTAATCCCTAAAGAGGGGAATACTCCAGAACAAGCAGAAATGATATTAACTGACGCATCACAAAAGCAATGTGAAAAATTCACAGAAATTGCTAACAAATATGATGTGAAGTTTTAGTTTTTACCCATAAGTTATTTTTCAGAGGTTTTGTCTGTCTCATTAGCCAAAGCCTCTGATTGAAACTTTATTGAATTATTAGGTTAATTTCGTTTTTAAAATCTCTTCATCCCTCTCAGAAATGTTAGTTTCATTAGAAGTTCCTAATCCTGCAATAGACATTAAAAAAGAAGATTTATGATTGTCTGATTCTGGCTGTTGAGTTGATTTGTAATGAAGATAGTCAATAAAACTAGCAAGTTCAAGTAATGTGTTATCAGGGAGAGCATTAACTGCCTCAATCAATTTTTGCCGTTTTTTCGCACCAGTATTCATTTTTTTAAAATTTTAAAATACAGTAGTGTATCTAACTATTATACTTCTCTTTTACTTACTCAAATGCGTAGGTGATATTCCTTTTTAAGATACATCAAGCTAACAAAATGAAACTGAGTCCTAGCATTACTTTTGCCCGACTCATGATCAATATCGGGAAGAACACCTGGAGGGAATTTTGTCATGCTAACTATCATTGGTTGCGGTAATCTCAACCGCAGTGACGACGCTGTAGGCGTAATTATTGCCCAACGCCTACAACAATATTTAGCCGCAAATCCTCATCCTGATGTACGCGTGTATGACTGTGGAACAGCAGGGATGGAAGTAATGTTTAAAGCCAGAGGTAGTAAAACATTAATAATTGTTGATGCTAGTTCCACAAATTCAGAACCAGGTGCTATATTTAAAGTCCCAGGAAAAGAATTAGAAGCTTTACCAGAGCCTAGTTATAACT